>NZ_RJNW01000004.1:0-241362 GCF_003942765.1 Streptococcus mitis | reverse complement strand
GGAAGTGTGGCGACACATGTAGCGGACTAATACTAATAGCTCGAGGACTTATCCAAAGTAACTGAGAATATGAAAGCGAGAGGTTTTCTTGGTTTGAATAGATATTCAATTTTGAGTAGGTATTACTCAGAGTTAAGTGACGATAGCCTAGGAGATACACCTGTACCCATGCCGAACACAGAAGTTAAGCCCTAGAACGCCGGAAGTAGTTGGGGGTTGCCCCCTGTGAGATATGGAAGTCGCTTAGCTCTAGGGAGTTTAGCTCAGCTGGGAGAGCATCTGCCTTACAAGCAGAGGGTCAGCGGTTCGATCCCGTTAACTCCCATTTAAGCGGGTGTAGTTTAGTGGTAAAACTACAGCCTTCCAAGCTGTTGTCGCGAGTTCGATTCTCGTCACCCGCTTTGAACTTTGTTCAATTACCAAGTTTTTTAACTTGGGCGCGTAGCTCAGGTGGTTAGAGCGCACGCCTGATAAGCGTGAGGTCGGTGGTTCGAGTCCACTCGTGCCCATATAAAGTTTGGTCCGTTGGTCAAGGGGTTAAGACACCGCCTTTTCACGGCGGTAACACGGGTTCGAATCCCGTACGGACTATTTTGGAGGATTACCCAAGTCCGGCTGAAGGGAACGGTCTTGAAAACCGTCAGGCGTGTAAAAGCGTGCGTGGGTTCGAATCCCACATCCTCCTTTTGTAATAACGCGGGATGGAGCAGCTCGGTAGCTCGTCGGGCTCATAACCCGAAGGTCGTAGGTTCAAATCCTGCTCCCGCAATAAGGCTCGGTAGCTCAGTTGGTAGAGCAATGGATTGAAGCTCCATGTGTCGGCGGTTCGATTCCGTCTCGCGCCATTATCTATTTTTCGGAAGGGTAGCGAAGAGGCTAAACGCGGCGGACTGTAAATCCGCTCCTTCGGGTTCGGGGGTTCGAATCCCTCCCCTTCCATTATTTTAGTTACGGGCATAGTTTAAAGGTAGAACTAAGGTCTCCAAAACCTTCAGTGTGGGTTCAATTCCTACTGCCCGTGTTAATAGAATTATGGCGGGTGTGGTGAAGTGGTTAACACACCAGATTGTGGCTCTGGCATGCGTGGGTTCGATCCCCATCACTCGCCTATTTTATATTATTGGGGTATAGCCAAGCGGTAAGGCAAGGGACTTTGACTCCCTCATGCGTTGGTTCGAATCCAGCTACCCCAGTTACTATTTGCCGGCGTGGCGGAATTGGCAGACGCGCTGGACTCAAAATCCAGTGTCCGCAAGGACGTGCCGGTTCGACCCCGGCCGCCGGTATAGTAGAAAAGACAAGGTTTTCGGACCTTGTCTTTTTTTCTCTTTTGTATGTTGAGTTACCAATTTTTTCCATTTTAAAATAAATCGTCAAGTTTATTAGCTAATTTTTTCTGCTTGCTTGGGTATAAATGAGAATATGTATCTATTGTTGTAGTTATAGATGCATGACCTAATCTTTCTTTAACAACGAGATAATCTTCTCCTTGATTTATAAGTAATGATGCATGTGAGTGCCTCAAATCATGTATTCTTATTTTCTTTAAATCATTATCCCTTTCTAGTATTTGCTTGAATTTCTTATCGATCATATTTTTAGTAATTGTTATCGGGGTACTTTGTATGATTTGGAGTTCATCAGTATTTTTCGTAAACTCTTCAAGTTTTTCTTTTTGTTTTACTTTCCAATCTTTTAGCATTTCTGCTAATTTCTGATTAATAGTAATATTTCTAGTTCCTGATCGTGTTTTTGTTGTATTAATGTAGCTTGTATTATTGACAAAGTATACCGTCTTGGTAACGTAAATCGTATTAGTTAAAAAATTAATATCATTCCAGTTTAATGCGAGTATTTCTCCCATTCTCATCCCAGTAAAGAAAGCAATTACGAAAAACAGATCATAGCTTATTTCATCCTCTCGGATAAGCTCTCTAAATTTGGTGAATTCTTCTATACTCCAAAATTTTAAATTAGGCTTACTAATTGGCAATTTTCTTAGATTCTCAACAGGATTTTTATCAATGAGAGATTTTCTTATACCAGTATCAAAAATTTTCTTAAGTAGAATTAGGATTTTATTAATTGTATTATAACTTAAAGTTCCATTTTCATTTTGTTTTTTAGGCTTTGTTTTTAGGTATTCACGAAATTCAAATATATGGTCATATGTTAATTTATTTAAATTTGTATTTTTAAAGTATGGCTTAATATGACGCTCATAATTGTTTCTTTGTGTACTTGTATAGCTTATTTTTCTGCCATTTTTCAAATCGTCTTCTTCAAGCAACTGGAATAACATATCTGTTGTTACTACAAAGTCAAATTGTTTTTCTTTTAATTCTACAACTCTAATATGTTGTTCTAGTTCTAGGGCTTCCTTTTTAGATTTTAATCCTTTTCGAATGATACGTATTCTTTTCTGTGTGACGGGATGGAAACCATTAGAAACATCAACGGTCCATTTACCACTTTTGGTTTTACGAATAGTCATTCATTATGCTTCTTTCTGGAGTTCAATTCCTAATAGTTCTTCAGCGACACTGGCTGGAATTGTACCAATCCGCTTGTTATCGTAGATGTTAAAACCACGATTCACTAATAGTACCTTGCCGGTATGGATAATCTTTCTTGCAGTTCCTGGAGCAAAGCCAAGTTCGATAAGGTCATCTTTTGTTACAGTTTTAATCATGTGATCTCCTTTTCTAATTAGATTAAGTAAGGGGAGGATTAACTCCCCTTGTCTTATACTTATTTTTGTTTTACATCTACTAAATGGATTGCATCCGCCTTGTAATACATCGTTGAACTAATCATAGTAGCTTGTAAATTGTCAAATGTAACTGGTACTTCATCCATTGCTTGGATATAGTCATTATCAACCAAGGCATCTGGATTGTCTACTGAGACTTGGGTTGATTTCTTTTTGAATTGTCCATCCTTGATTGTTACATTATATTTCCAACCAATGATTTTATCGGTATTAAAACGTCTTTCACTACCATCTCGGTTTTTGATAATTTCTCCGTTTGCATCTGCTCGGACTTCCGTTTCAAATTTTGGAATGACTTCATCCAATTCAAATTTTGTTCCAATGTTATTAAAATTCCAGTCATTTTGTGAAAGCATTTTTGCCATAATTAATTTCTCCTTTTGATATTTTCTTTGATTATAGGGATCAAATCTTCTCTTTTAAAGAGAATTGCCCTTTCTATTAATCCACTTGCTAAATCTGGTGGATATTCCATATTGTTGAGTGCGAGATAGTTAGACTTCTCATACTCATGTAGTAAGTTATTGTCGTATAGAAATTTATACGCTTTTAGAATAGCTCCAGAACCTTTATAGGTAAACCATTCTAATTTTTGTTCTAGTTCTGTTTTTGGTTTTGAAATAATGATAGAGACAGGTTTTGAGTGACCTAAAAACTTTTCCCAAGATCTCAAAGGTTTTGAGAAATGGCTATCACTATAGAACCTCACTTTTTCTTTAAGATATCCCTTGGTAAAGTTGAGAGGATCTATTTCTGAATGCAGCCATTCTTGAATGAAGTAGTGAGCTTTTTCTTTCCTAAGTTCTAACTCAGTTCTTATCCAATTTTCTATATACCGCTTGCTGATACCGAGCTTCTCAGCTCGTTCTAAGCGTTTATCGTAAATTCTAAGTCTTTCATCATCATTGGGTTTTCTTAAATATAAGGTCTGGCCGATTGTTTCATCTCCGTAGGTATTGTAGTAGGTGCTTTTCCCATATAGAAAGCGTTTCTTCTGACAAATCTTTAGAAGCTGATTAGGAGTGAAATAGGGTATTTCATTAAAATCATCTATTGCAATATCAATTCGTCTTACTGAAAATTGATTGTAATTGTAGTAGAGGTTGTTCAGAAACTGTCTTTCGGACAGACTATTTGGATCTAATACCATATCTCTATAGAACTCGAGTGCCTGTCCTGACATGACAAGCATGTAGGACGACTCTTTCGATCCATAGTAGATACGGATATTCCCATAATGAAGCTGGCTATCATAGTTATAGTATTTAAGGCTCCCCTTATTCTCAATAAATAGGTCAAAGTCAAGAAATAGGATGTCTTCGATTATTTCTCTTGGCGAAAATTCAGTCTTATCAAACTGAATTTGAATCCAGTCAAATACAGAACGTAAATGCTCATTTTTTGCCATAGATTTTGATTCAACTTTTTGCCTAATTTTGCCACCCTTAAAATCTCCAAAACCCTTGGGAATACTGAATTCTTTCGATGGTACACCTAACTTGCAGAGGGTGGTGTTACTACACACCCTATCGGTCAAAAATGGTCCGTCCGCATCTACGCTCATTTTCGGCTTTCTGCCTCAGGGCTCAGCCGAAAACTCGCTATTAGCCGAACCTATTTTTTGACCTCTTGTTAACAAACCCTAGTAAGCCGGTTTGCATCGACTCTTCAATATCTTGGATTTTCTTTTTTAGACTGGCATTCTCATTTCTTATCAGTCGTATTTCTCGCTTAAATTCCTGTTTTAAGGCGCTCAGTTCATCGTAGAGCTCATCTATTACTTGGTTTAGGGATTCGTGCTCATTGTCTGCTAGGCTCCCAAATACGGCTTGTATAGCCTCTTTTAGACCTATTTCAAGTTTTAGGTTAGCTAACTTTTGAAATTGTCTAAGGTCTTCGTTTGTAAAGTCATAGGCAACTGTATAACTTAATTGATGAGTTCTTGGATTTCTACTGATAGGAATTTTAATTTTTTTAAATTCCTTGCCACTTATCTCTTTAATCAGTTGAATCCAATTTTTAAGAGTAGAGGTAGAGTTTAGGCCAGAAATTTGATTGACTAACTCTTTATTGGTCATCTTTTTGTGAAACCTCCGAAATTTTCTTGTGCAACTGAAGAGTTTTCTGTGGTATAATATGTTACATAATATGTTTTGATCTTGGAACGAACGGCACATTTGTTTCAAGATTTTTTTATTTTGTCGAATCTTACCTCCTTTATTAAAATTTTTTAAATCGAACTATTAGTTACATACGATTTTACCTCCTTTTATGATATAATATTCTCAATGGAATATTTAATCTTAAAATAAATATTCCTTATGGAATAATTCTATTTTATACCGTTTAGAATATTTTGTCAAGATAAAATATACAGAATCGAATATTGAAGAGGATACAATGTTTAGTAATAATTCTTTTGGAGATCGTCTTAAGGAACTGAGAAAGAGTAAGAAGTTAACACAGGTACAAGTTTCTGAGATGATTGATGTACAACAAGGTACTTATTCTCGTTGGGAAAACGGAACTTTAGAGCCTAATTTAGAAGCGATTGTCAAATTAGCAAAATTATTTGATACCACGACCGACTATTTATTAGGAAAAACGACTTACAGTACTCTAGATGTTGTCCCGCATCCAATCACTAAAATTGATTTGAAAAAATTAAAAGAGTTTAATAAAACAGAACTAAATGATCTGAAGTTTGCTATTGTCATGCATGGGATAAAAAATCATTTCACTGCATTTGACTATATGGATGAGCTAGTCTCTGAATATAATTTAGATGAAGAAGAGCAAGAAATCTTGCAAACTCTCTTTAAAGAGGTTTATGATTATTTTAATGCAGATTGATGTCTATAGATTTAGAACCAAAAAACACCCATCTTAGAAACAGGATTTACTCAATTAGAAGTTGCTTGAAGAATTAGATAAAAAGAATGTGTTTGATATTGAAGACTATATCAAGAGAAAAGGCAAAGTTAAGCTTAATAGAAATACAGTAATTACAAGATTGTAATATTTTTCTGTTATAGCTTTATGTGACAGGGATAAATATGGTATAATAAGACAAATTTGAAGGTGTAGAGGAAAAATAAGATGTTTGTGAGAAGATTTGAACCTAAAGATGCAGAAAAAGTGTCGGAATTAGTTGTAACAACTTTAAGAACTACTAATATCAAAGATTATTCATTAGAGTATATAGAAAATGATGTAAAGAATTTGCAACCACAAAATATTTTAGAAAGAGCTAACTGGATGCATTTTTATGTGGTATGTGATGCTGAAAAGATTGTTGGGTGTGGTGCGATAGGACCATATTGGGATAAAGAAGATGAAAGTAGTCTTTTCACTATTTTTGTACTACCGGATTATCAAGGAAAAGGTGTGGGGCGACTGATTATTGAAACACTTGAGAAAGATGAATTTTTCCTTCGGGCAAAAAGAGTAGAAATTCCAGCTTCTATAACTGCAACTCCTTTTTATTTGAAGATGGGATATAATTATAAGAATGGGATTACTCTTCCGGACGAAGAAGGGTTATTGAGATTGGAAAAATATAGATAAATTGAGTCTTTCTTGATAACAACGGAAAGACAGCTCCCAGTTTGTCGAACGGAATATAAAGTATTAAAGACGATAGAAATAAAAAAGTCTATTGGTATCTTTTTGGTAGCTAAACAGACAAAATATCTTGTTTTTTGCAAATAATACTTAGAAAGAATGTTGAATTATCAGCATTCTTTTTTATTTCAAATGTATTCTCGGAATTTACAATGGGTGTTTTTCAATGGAATTTTATTTTTGTGGGTTTAAAAAGATATCTATAATATAATTGTGGTATAATATAGAACAATAATTTAAATGAAAGAGATATATCAGATGATTTTAGAAGAATTTGATGCCAATCGACAGGCGATTATCAACCCACAAGACCGACACGAACCAATTGAAGGATTTCCCAAAGTAGTCATCTCTTGCTTTTCAAGAGTAACTTTTGCGCGTCTCCTTGAAAATTATGAACATGAGGTCATTACAAGAACTTCCATTTCCAACTTTGAAGTCTTAGTCTATGGGATTACGATTGAAGACCAACAGATTGCTGTCTTTAATGCACCAGTTGGGGCTGCTTCCTGTGTAGGGATTATAGAGGATTTGATTCAATTTGGGATGGAAAAACTAGTGCTCTTTGGGACCTGTGGGGTTTTGGACCAAGATATTGAGGCGACCTCCATCATCATTCCAACAGCAGCTCTTAGAGACGAAGGGACCAGCTACCACTATCTTCCGGCTAGTGATGAAGTGGAAGTAAATAAGGGAAGCCTTCCTCTCTTCCAAGCTTTTCTGGATAGTCACAAGGTTTCCTATCAGAAAGGAAAAGTGTGGACGACCGATGCTCCCTATCGGGAAACCATCGACAAGATGAAGCGACGAATGGAAGCAGGAGCCATCTGCGTCGATATGGAGTGCTCTGCAGTGGCAGCTTTAGCAGCTTTTCGGGGCTTTGAGCTCTGCCATTTCTTCTACGCAGCAGACCACCTCTCGGAAGAAAAATGGGATATCAGAACCTTATCTAGTCATTCGGACTTAGATAGTAAGGACCGAATCGCAGACTTGGCAATACAATTTGCGCTCTTTTGGGAAAAGGCTGACTAAATAAACCAAATTGAGATTTATCTTCAGTTACCAAAAAGTTACTAAAATTTGAAAAACGAGTCTATTTTGCAAGATTCAAAAGTCCTAAAACCCTATTAAATCAAGGTTATAAGAGTTAAAAAATGTATTCATAGAACTCAAAATCCAGTGTCCGCAAGGACGTGCCGGTTCGACCCCGGCCGCCGGTATAGTATAGAGTTAAGGAACGTGGTATATCTTCGTTCCTTTTTATATTATTTTTGGTATAATAGTAGTTATTCAAATTTTATTTAGATTATGAAAGTGTAGGGAAGTATGTCTCGTTCTATCGATTTATTAAAACATCGGTATTTAAAAAATATTAAAGAAAATCCTGAATTGTTTGTTGGGATTGAGCTGGAATATCCTGTTGTAAACTTGGAAGGGGATGCTACAGATGTTGAAGTTATCAAGCACTTATTCCGATATTTAGTTTCTGCTTTGGATTTAACTGTAGAAAAGGTTGATGATTTTGGGACTCCTATTCAGTTAGTGGAGCCAGTAAGTCAGGATGCTATTTTATTTGAAGTTTCCTATACTACGATTGAGTTTGCATTTGGTAAGTCTGAAACGATACAAGAAGTTGAAGAACGTTTTAGTATTTATATGGGAGCAATCCAGAAGAAGTTAGCTGAATCAAATCATGCTATCGTTGGCTGCGGTATTCATCCTAACTGGGATAAAAATGAGAATTGTCCAGTGGCTTATCCACGCTATCAGATGTTGATGGATTATTTGAATATGAGTAGAAATGTTGCTAAATCAGACTTACATCATTTCCCTGAATACGGAGCGTTTATCTGTGGGAGTCAGGTACAGTTGGATGTTTCAAAGCCTAACTACTTACGAGTGATTAATGCTTTTACCCAAATTGAAGCAGTTAAGGCTTATTTATTTGCCAATTCTGAGTTTTCAGGTGAGGATTGGGATACGAAAATTTCAAGGGATATTTTCTGGGAAGAATCGATGCATGGCATCTATCCAGAAAACGTCGGGGTCAATGCTAGACTCTTTAAAGATGAGGATGATTTTTTTGATTATCTAGATCATTCTGCAATTTTTACTGCGGAACGTGATGAACAAACCTATTATTTTTATCCCATTCAGGCAAGTGACTATTTGGCTACACCTGAAATCCAAGCATATGCACTTAATGGGGATGAGATTATTATTTATCCTCAAGAGAAGGATTTTGGAACACATCGTAGTTATCAGTACCAAGACTTAACGACTCGCGGAACAGTTGAGTTTCGTAGTGTGTGTACTCAACCTCTAGATAGAACCTTCGCTTCAGCAGCTTTTCACTTGGGATTATTGGTTAATTTAGATAAGTTAGAAGCTTACTTAGAAGCAGCACCTTTCTTTAAAGAATTTGGGCGAAATTATAAGTTTTTAAGACGACAATTTTCTAAGAAGAAGCTTACAGATGAGGAAGAAACTGCGATTATTGAAATTTCCAAAGACTTACTACTGCTAGCCGAGGAAGGACTGGAGATGAGAAATATGCAAGAAATGACCTACTTACAGCCTTTGAAAGAAGAATTGAGCCTATAATTTCTCTTGTAAAAGGAGAATTTTCTGAAAAATCATGATATAATGGATGAGACTATAGATAAAGGATAGAGAGTAATGACATTAGTTTATCAATCAACGCGTGATGCCAACAATACAGTAACTGCTAGCCAAGCTATTTTGCAAGGTTTGGCGACGGACGGTGGTTTATTTACACCGGTTACTTATCCAAAGGTAGATTTGGACTTTGACAAATTGAAAGATGCTTCTTATCAGGAAGTTGCGAAGCTTGTTTTGTCAGCATTTTTAGATGATTTTACAGCTGAGGAGTTGGACTACTGTATCAACAATGCCTACGATAGTAAATTTGATACTCCAGCTATTGCGCCTTTGGTGAAATTAGACGGCCAATACAACTTGGAACTGTTTCATGGTTCAACCATTGCCTTTAAGGATATGGCCTTGTCTATCTTGCCATACTTTATGACGACTGCTGCTAAGAAACATGGTTTGGAAAATAAGATTGTCATCTTGACAGCGACATCTGGCGACACGGGGAAAGCTGCTATGGCAGGATTTGCAGATGTCCCTGGTACTGAGATTATCGTCTTTTATCCAAAGGATGGTGTCAGTAAGGTTCAAGAGTTGCAAATGACCACTCAGACTGGCGACAATACTCATGTTATCGCTATTGATGGTAACTTTGATGATGCCCAAACAAATGTGAAGCATATGTTTAACGATGTGGCCCTTCGTGAAAAGTTGGCTACCAATAAACTGCAATTTTCATCAGCAAACTCTATGAATATTGGTCGTTTGGTACCACAGATTGTTTATTATGTTTATGCCTACGCTCAATTGGTTAAGTCTGGTGAGATTGTGGCTGGTGATAAGGTCAACTTCACAGTACCAACAGGAAACTTTGGAAATATCTTGGCTGCCTTTTATGCCAAACAAATCGGCTTACCAGTTGGTAAATTGATCTGTGCTTCAAATGACAACAATGTTTTGACAGACTTCTTCAAGACACGTGTTTACGATAAGAAGCGTGAGTTTAAGGTAACAACTAGCCCATCTATGGATATTTTGGTATCTTCAAACTTGGAGCGTTTGATTTTCCATCTTTTAGGTAATGATGCGGTTAAAACAGCTGAACTCATGAATGCCTTGAACAAGCAAGGACAATATGAGTTGACAGACTTTGATGCAGAGATTCTTAATCTCTTTGCAGCTGAATATGCGACTGAGGAAGAAACGGCAGCAGAAATCAAGCGTGTTTATGAGTCAGATTCTTATATCGAGGATCCACATACGGCGGTTGCCTCGGCAGTTTATAAGAAATACCAAGCGGCTACTGGCGATGTGACTAAGACAGTGATTGCTTCAACAGCGAGTCCATACAAGTTCCCAGTGGTTGCAGTAGAAGCTGTAACTGGAAAATCAGGTCTTGGCGACTTTGAAGCCTTGGCTCAATTACATGATATTTCAGGAGTGGCAGTGCCGCCAGCAGTTGACGGGCTTGAAACAGCTCCTGTTCGTCATAAGACAACTGTTGCAGCAACAGACATGCAAGTAGCGGTTGAGGCTTATCTAGGACTTTAAGACAGAGGGAGTAAACTCGGTTGGGAAACCAACTGAGTTTCTTTTCATCAGGAGGAAGGATTGTTTAAGAAAAATAAAGACATTCTTAATATTGCCTTACCAGCTATGGGCGAAAACTTTTTGCAGATGCTCATGGGGATGGTGGACAGTTATCTGGTAGCCCACTTGGGCTTAATAGCTATTTCGGGTGTATCAGTAGCTGGCAATATTATCACGATTTACCAGGCGATTTTCATCGCTCTGGGAGCTGCTATTTCCAGTGTTATTTCAAAAAGTTTGGGGCAGAAGGATCAATCTATGCTAGCCTATCATGTGACTGAGTCCTTGAAGATTACCTTACTATTAAGTTTCCTTTTAGGATTTTTGTCCATCTTCGCTGGGAAAGAGATGATAGGATTTTTGGGGACGGAGAGAGATGTAGCTGAGAGTGGTGGACTCTACCTATCCTTGGTAGGCGGATCGATTGTTCTTTTGGGCTTGATGACCAGTCTGGGTGCCTTGATTCGTGCAACGCATAATCCACGTCTGCCTCTCTATGTTAGTTTTTTATCCAATGCCTTGAATATTCTTTTTTCAAGTCTAGCTATTTTTGTTCTGGATATGGGGATAGCGGGTGTTGCTTGGGGGACAATTCTGTCTCGTTTGGTAGGTCTTGTGATTTTATGGTCACAATTAAAGTTACCTTTTGAGAAACCGACTTTTGGTTTAGATAAGGAACTATTGACCTTAGCTTTTCCAGCAGCTGGAGAGCGGCTTATGATGCGGGCTGGTGATGTCGTTATCATTGCCTTGGTTGTGTCTTTCGGGACAGAGGCAGTGGCGGGAAATGCGGTCGGAGAAGTTTTGACCCAGTTTAACTACATGCCTGCTTTTGGAGTTGCTACGGCAACGGTCATGCTGGTAGCTCGAGCAGTTGGAGAGGATAATTGGGAAAGAGTAGCTAGTTTGAGCAAGCAAACCTTTTGGCTTTCTCTGATTCTCATGTTGCCTTTGACCTTTAGTATCTATGCCTTGGGTGTGCCATTAACTCATCTCTATACGACAGATCCTCTAGCGGTTGAGGCTAGTGTTCTAGTGACACTGTTTTCACTACTTGGAACCCCTATGACGACAGGAACAGTCATCTATACGGCAGTCTGGCAGGGTTTGGGCAATGCTCGGCTTCCCTTTTATGCGACAAGTATAGGAATGTGGTGTATCCGCATTGGAACAGGATATCTAATGGGGATTGTGCTTGGTTGGGGCTTGCCCGGTATTTGGGCCGGAACCCTTTTGGATAATGGTTTTCGTTGCTTATTTCTACGTTACCGTTACCAGCGTTATATGAGCTTGAAAGGATAGGAAATGCAAAAAACAGCTTTTATTTGGGATTTAGACGGGACTTTATTGGACTCTTATGAAGCGATTTTGTCAGGGATTGAGGAGACCTATGCTCAATTTTCTATTCCTTATGATAAGGAGCAGGTGAGAGAGTATATCCTCAAGTATTCGGTGCAAGATTTGCTTGTGCGGGTAGCAGAAGATAGAAATCTGGATGTGGAAGTGCTCAATCAAGTCCGTGCCCAGAGTCTGGCTGAGAAGAATGCTCAGGTAGTTTTGATGCCAGGTGCGCGTGAAGTGTTGTCTTGGGCAGACCAAGTAGGAATTCAACAGTTTGTCTACACTCATAAAGGAGATAATGCTTTTACCATTCTAAGAGACTTGGGTTTGGAATCTTATTTTACAGAGATTTTAACAAGTCAGAGTGGCTTTGCGCGGAAGCCAAGTTCAGAAGCGGCTACCTATCTGTTAGGCAAGTATCAGTTGGATTCTGAGAAGACCTATTATATAGGGGATCGGACTCTGGATGTGGAATTTGCCCAGAATAGTGGTATTCAGAGCATTAATTTTTTAGAGTCGTCTTATGGAGGCAATCACAGGATTCAAGAGTTAGCAGATATTCCTTGCATTTTTGGGGATTGGGAACGATAAGACTGTGTCAGTTTTGTGACAGAGACCTAACAAACTATTTCAAGTAACAGAGTTTGTTACAAGGAATAGACAGTTTTATTAAATAGGCCCGAGAGGGCTTTTTTTCTGCATTTTTTGTGTTATGATAGACAGGTACTCATTTGAAAGGAATTTGAAAGAATGAAGAAAAGAATATTATTAGCCTCAACAGTAGCCTTGTCATTTGCCCCAGTATTGGCAACTCAAGCAGAAGAAGTTCTTTGGACTGCACGTAGTGTTGAGCAAATCCAAAATGATTTGACTAAAACGGATAACAAAACAAGTTATACCGTTCAGTATGGTGATACCTTGAGCACCATTGCAGAAGCCTTGGGTGTAGATGTCACAGTTCTTGCGAATTTGAATAAAATCACTAATATGGACTTGATTTTCCCAGAAACTGTTTTGACAACGACTGTCAATGAATCTGAAGAAGTAACAGAAGTTGAAATCCAAACACCTCAAGCAGATTCTAGTGAAGAAGTGACAACTGCGACAGCAGATTTGACAACCAATCAAGTGACGGTTGATGATCAAACTGTTCAGGTTGCAGACCTTTCTCAACCGATTGCAGAAGCGCCAAAAGCGGTAGAAACTACAAGTACAAAAGAAGTAGCAACAAATTCAGAAGTTGCAGAGACAGTTGCTACTGTAGAAGAAGTAGCACCATCTACAAATACTTCAACGTCAGAGGAGCAAACAGCCGAAACAAGCAATGCAGTTGCAGAGGCAACTCCTCAGGCAACAATTCCAGCTGAGAAAGAGGAAACACAAGCCAGCCCTCAAGCTGTTTCAACAGTGGAAGAAACTACAACTCCAGTAGAAGAAAAAACAACAGAAACAACTGCAACAAGTTCAGAAGAAGCAAAAGAAGTCTCATCAAATGATGCTACAACAGTAGTTTCTACTTATCAACCAGAAGAGAAGAAAACAGTTGCAACAACTTACGCAGCTCCAGCAGCGCCCGATTATGCTGGACTGGCGGTAGCGAAATCTGAAAATGCAGGCCTTCAACCACAAACAGCTGCCTTTAAAGAAGAAATCGCCAACTTGTTTGGCATCACATCCTTTAGTGGTTACCGTCCAGGAGACAGTGGAGATCACGGAAAAGGTTTGGCTATCGACTTTATGGTACCAGAAAGCTCAGAACTAGGGGATAAGATTGCGGAATACGCTATTCAAAACATGGCTAGCCGTGGAATTAGTTACATCATCTGGAAACAACGTTTCTATGCTCCATTCGATAGCAAATATGGACCAGCTAATACTTGGAACCCAATGCCAGACCGTGGTAGCGTGACAGAAAATCACTATGATCACGTTCACGTTTCAATGAATGGATAAATCAGACTTGGTAATATAATTTTTACGAATGAGATTTAGCTTTCGTGATAGAAAGCGAGTCTCGTTCGTTTTTTTCTTTGTCAATTTGAATGGAAAATTACAATCTTACAATGCCTTAAGCATAATTCTTGCAATCTATTTTACTTTGCATTATACTTGATTAGTCAACTGTTGATAAATCAATAAAAAGGAAGAAGAAATGATAGAGATTCAAGATCTGCTTTATCAACTCCGCTTGTCTGAGCAAGCGAGTACGCAATTGTTTGAAAAAAGACTTGGGATTAGTTTGACACGGTATCAGATTTTACTGTTTTTGCTGAAGCATTCCCCTTGTAACCAAATAGCGGTTCAGGAGCGTTTGAAGATTAATCAGGCCGCCTTGACACGACATTTCAAGATTCTGGAAAAGGAAGGTTTGGTGGAGCGTCATCGTAATCCTGAAAATCAGCGGGAAGTGTTGGTAGAGGCTACGAAGTATGCCAAGGAGCAGTTAGTGGTGAATCCTCCTCTGAAGCATATCAAGGTTAAGGAAGAGATGGAAAGTATCTTAACAGAATCTGAAAAAACAGAACTCAGCCGCTTATTAAATAAATTGGTTTTGGGTATTGAAAATATAGAAATTTAAGGAGAAATAGATGTCAATTATTACAATCATTTTAGCAACGATTGTTGCTTTGGAGCATTTTTACATTTTTTATTTGGAAAGTATTGCAACGCAATCAGATGCGACCAGTCGAGTCTTTAACATGGAAAAGGAAGAACTAGCTCGTCCGTCAGTAAGTTCATTGTTTAAAAATCAAGGGATTTACAACGCTTCGCTAGGTATCTTTCTCTTGTATGGGATTTATTTCTCACAGAATTTAGAAATTGTGACTATTTTTGTCTTATTTGTGATTGGGGTTGCGGCTTATGGTTCTCTTACAGCAGATAAGAAAATTATTTTGAAGCAAGGTGGACCAGCTATTTTGGCCTTGATTAGTATTTTCCTCTTTAAATAAATTTGAAGGTCGATTCTAATCTCACTAATCCTTTTCACTCCAGAATAAGGGAAATATGTTATACTTGTCTTTAAGAAAAAAGTTTTATTGAATTTGTTTTGAGGAGTTAGAAATGAAAGTATTAGTGACAGGTTTTGAGCCCTTTGGAGGGGAAAAGGTCAATCCAGCTTTGGAGGCCATTAAAGGTTTACCAGCTGAAATCCATGGCGCTGAGGTCCGTTGGCTAGAAGTGCCGACAGTCTTTCACAAATCGGCCCAAGTATTGGAAGAAGAGATAAGTCGTTATCAACCTGACTTTGTCCTTTGTATCGGCCAAGCAGGTGGAAGAACCAGCTTGACACCTGAGCGAGTAGCCATTAATCAAGACGATGCACGCATTCCTGATAACGAAGGTAATCGGCCGATTGACCTTCCCATTCGAGTGGATGGTGCTTCAGCTTACTTTAGTAGTTTGCCGATTAAAGCGATGGTTCAAGCTATAAAAAAAGAGGGCTTGCCGGCCTCTGTTTCCAATACGGCAGGGACTTTTGTCTGCAATCATTTGATGTATCAGGCCCTCTATTTGGCAGAAAAGAAATTTCCCCATGTCAAGGCAGGTTTTATGCACATTCCTTATATGATGGAACAGGTGGTGAATCGACCGACCACTCCAGCTATGAGTTTAGTGGATATTAGGCGAGGGATAGAAGCGGCAATCGGAGCCATTATCGAACATGGAGATGAGGACCTCAAGTTGGTAGGTGGAGAAACTCATTGATAGAAAAAAGCTTGAGGGAAAAACCTTCAAGCTTTTGGACGTTTTCGAGCCAGTACTGCTCGGTAAAAAATCATTTTATTAATTTGAATGTAGGGTAGGAGTGAGAAACTAGCAATCCCAAAAGTAATCCAATTGAGGAAGTACCAAGGAAGGAGTTGTAGGTCTAGAATAAAGCGCTGAAATTTGTAACCTTTCATTAAGAAACGGCTGGTTTTTAGGATTTGTCCTGGTTTGGCTTGTCCTAAGTCTAGAGTATCACAGAGGAGAAATTCTACCTGCGAATAGGCATAGTATTGTGGAATATAGAGACTATTTCCGACAATCATCAAGAGGATACTTGCTAGAAAGTAAAGACCAAAGGTCAAGAGGAAACGCTCGGTTTCAATTGACGAGAGATCCAGATTAGGAAATTCAGGATGGATTTCAACGAATTTCTTTGCTAGAAAGCTACTGTAAAAGAGGAAGTAAATCCCAAGCAAACTAGGAATGCTCCATAAAAAGAGATAGAAGCGTTTGAGAAGGAGAGTCAAAAAGGTTTGTGAAAAGTGCTCTTCATTAAAGAGAGTGAGACTATTTTTGATGGATAGTTCTGTATCGGGATTCTTGATGAGTTTCAGCGTTGTATAGACGGAACTGGTTAGAAGTATTGTTCCAATAAAGGAGACTAATAGTGGAAAAAGGTAGGCTTGGAATACATGACTAAGTACGCTTAAAAAGGGTTGTTCTAAAACACTCTCGTTGATGCGCTCTAAGGGATTGAGGAAGCCAGACAAAATGACCAGCATGCTAGGTAAGAGATAGACGAGAAAGAGGCGGGGATTTTCAGCCTGAAATTGTCTGGCTTGCAGACGAACGATTTTTAAATCAATTTTTGGGTATTTCATTCTCTCATTATACCATAGTTCGTGACAGTTCAAGCTTTTTTTGATAAAATCATACAGTATGCCCTTGGGCACAAAGTATGAACTGGGACTGTTTTTCCCAGCTTCGGAGGTAGAAAATGTCAGATTCACCAATCAAATACCGTTTGATTAAGAAAGAAAAACACACAGGAGCACGTCTAGGGGAAATTATTACCCCACACGGGACCTTCCCAACACCTATGTTTATGCCAGTTGGAACACAAGCCACTGTCAAAACTCAGTCGCCTGAAGAATTGAAGGAGATGGGGTCGGGAATTATCCTATCAAACACTTATCATCTCTGGCTCCGCCCTGGAGATGAACTCATCGCACGCGCAGGTGGTCTCCACAAGTTCATGAATTGGGACCAGCCCATCTTGACAGATAGTGGTGGTTTCCAGGTTTATTCTCTAGCAGATAGCCGAAATATCACAGAAGAAGGGGTAACCTTTAAAAACCATCTCAATGGTTCTAAGATGTTCCTGTCTCCAGAAAAGGCCATCTCTATCCAAAATAATCTGGGTTCAGACATCATGATGTCCTTTGACGAATGTCCTCAGTTTTATCAACCATACGACTACGTTAAGAAATCAATCGAGCGTACCAGTCGTTGGGCTGAGCGTGGTTTGAAGGCTCACCGTCGTCCACATGACCAAGGTTTGTTTGGAATTGTGCAGGGTGCAGGATTTGAAGACTTGCGTCGCCAATCAGCTCACGACCTTGTCAGCATGGATTTCCCAGGCTACTCTATCGGTGGCTTAGCAGTGGGAGAAACCCACGAAGAAATGAATGCGGTCTTGGACTTTACAACTCAACTGCTGCCTGAAAATAAACCTCGCTATTTGATGGGTGTGGGAGCGCCAGATAGCTTGATTGATGGGGTGATTCGTGGTGTAGATATGTTTGACTGTGTCTTGCCGACTCGTATCGCTCGTAACGGAACTTGTATGACCAGTCAAGGTCGTTTGGTTGTCAAAAATGCTCAGTTTGCTGAGGACTTTACGCCACTGGATCCTGAGTGTGATTGTTACACATGTAAGAACTATACACGCGCTTATCTTCGTCACCTGCTCAAGGCTGATGAAACCTTCGGTATCCGCTTGACTAGCTACCACAATCTTTACTTCTTGCTTAACCTGATGAAGCAAGTGCGACAAGCCATCATGGATGACAATCTCTTGGAATTCCGTGAGTATTTTGTTGAAAAATATGGCTATAATAAGTCAGGCCGTAATTTTTAAACTGGAATTGATATAAGCTAAAAATCCTAAGTTTTCTCTTGGGATTTTTCTTCTTTTTTTGATAGAATAAAGTGTATAATGAAAGGGAGAATAAACTCGTATGCGCATTAAATGGTTTTCCTTGATTAGGATTACAGGTTTACTTTTGGTACTCTTGTATCATTTCTTTCAGACGATCTTTCCTGGAGGATTTTTCGGGGTAGATGTCTTTTTTACATTTTCAGGTTTCCTGATTACAGCTCTACTTATCGAAGAATTTTCTAAAAATCATGAAATTGATTTGGTTGGATTTTTTAGGAGACGCTTTTATCGGATTGTGCCACCTGTGGTTTTGATGGTCTTGGTAACCATGCCCTTTACTTTTCTAGTTCGCCAAGATTATGTGGCTGGAATTGGGGGTCAGATTGCGGGTGTCTTAGGCTTCATGACCAACTTCTATGAGCTCCTAACAGGTGGGAGTTATGAATCTCGGTTCATTCCACATTTGTTTGTTCATAATTGGAGCTTGGCTGTTGAGGTTCACTACTATATCCTCTGGGGATTGGCAGTTTGGTTCTTATCCAAACAGGCTAAATCAAATGGTCAGTTGAAGGGGATGGTCTTTCTCTTATCTGCTGCTGCCTTCTTGATCAGCTTCTTCTCCATGTTTATTGGTAGTTTTCTAGTAACTTCTTATTCTTCTGTTTACTTCTCTAGTTTAACTCATGTCTATCCATTCTTTTTGGGAAGTATCTTAGCAACGATTGTAGGTGTTCGTCAGACAACTTCTTTAGTTAAGCAGTTGAATAAAATCTGGGATTTACGAAAGACCCTTTTAGTTTTTGGAGGAGGTTTTGGCTTCTTACTCATTTTGACCTTCTTTGTCAAATTTACCTATCTCTTTGCCTATCTTATGGGCTTCTTGCTTGCCAGTCTTGCAGCCCTTGCTATGATTTTGGCGGCGCGTGTCTTACATGAAAAGACTCCTAACGTGCAGGAGCCAAAGATGATCAGCTTTTTAGCGGATACTAGCTATGCGGTTTATCTTTTCCATTGGCCTTTCTACATTATTTTCTCACAGTTGACATCAAATCTTCTTGCTGTGTTATTAACTTTGATTTTTTCTTATGGATTTGCCAGCCTATCATTTTATGTACTGGAACCTTGGATTGCAGGAAAGGACACACCTATTCTACAAACTCTTCGTCCCCTGCCTCATATTCACACAATCCTTGCAGCAAGTACAGGAATCCTGGCCTTCATTGTCTTCTTAGTGACTCTGTTGGCACCACAAGTGGGAGATTTTGAGACAGACTTAACTGTCAATGGCTTGAAGCAAGCTGCAACAAATATTAGCCAGACCAAGGTGATGACAGAACGAGCAGAAGCTGATAGTTTAGGAATTGCTGATGGCACTATGTTAATTGGTGATTCGGTAGCGCTAAGAGCTAATACAGCTTTGCAGACAGCCCTTCCTGGAGCACAGATTAATGCACAAGTCAGCAGAACAACCAAGACTGCCAATGAAATCATGCTAAATAATAGCCAGAATAAATTTCTACCAAAGATGGTGGTTATTGCAACTGGGGTAAATAATCCTGAAAATTACAAGGAAGATTGGGATAGCATCGTGAAAAATCTTCCTAAGGGCCACCATATGGTTTTGGTGACTCCTTATGAAGGAGATAAGACAAAAGAGACCTATGCAATCGTTGAGAAAGAGGCTGCCTATATGAGAGAATTGGCAGAGAAGACTCCTTACGTCACGATAGCAGATTGGAACCAAGTTGCTAAAGAGCATCCAGAAATCTGGACAGGAACAGACCAAGTCCATTTTGGAAGTGACAATAGTAAAATTGAAGCAGGAGCAAAATTGTATGCAGATACCATTGCTACAGCCTTGCAAACAGCTCAAGACAAGCCAGTCAAATCAAAATAACTTGTATTTAAAAGAGAAGAGTTGGAAAAATCCAGCTCTTTTAAAATATCTCTAGAAAATAGGTCTATACCATTTACAAATAAAAAAGAAAGGTTTATAATGTAATTGACATAATAAATTGTGGAATCAATCTTTTAAGGAGGTTAACATTATGCCTAACTATATTAAAGCGGATCAATTTTTCTACCCACACGGAGTTCGTCGTGGTGGTTACTTGGAACTTGTGGATGGCAAGTTTGGAAAACATGTCGAGCAGATTCCTGAGGGAGCGGAGATTATTGACTATACAGGTTATAGCATTGCTCCAGGACTTGTAGATACCCACATTCATGGATTTGGCGGTGTAGATGTTATGGATAATAATATCGAAGGAACCCTTCATACCATGAGTGAAGGACTCCTCAGCATGGGGGTAACGAGCTTCTTGCCAACCACTTTGACATCATCTTATGAGCAATTGCTCGCGGTAACTGAAAATATTGGTGCTCGTTACCAGGAAGCAAGTGGAGCCAAGATTCGTGGAATCTATTTCGAAGGGCCTTATTTCACAGAGAAATACAAGGGGGCTCAAAACCCTGCCTACATGAAAGATCCTCGCATGGATGAGTTTCGTACTTGGCAAAAAGCAGCAAATGGCTTGCTTAATAAAATTGCCCTTGCGCCAGAACGTGAAGGTGTAGAAGACTTTGTTCGTACGGTTACGGGCGAAGGTGTGACGGTTGCTCTTGGGCACTCAAACGCGACTTTTGATGAAGCTAAAAAAGCAGTCGATGCTGGAGCGAGTGTTTGGGTACACGCCTACAATGGCATGCGTGGGTTAACTCACCGCGAACTGGGTATGGTTGGAGCCATGTACCAATTGCCACATACCTATGCAGAGTTGATCTGTGACGGTCATCACGTAGATCCAAAAGCCTGCGAAATTCTTATCAAACAAAAAGGAACTGAAAATATTGCCCTTATCACAGACTGTATGACAGCGGGTGGATTGGAAGACGGCGACTACATGTTGGGAGAATTCCCAGTTGTCGTTGCAAATGGAACTGCACGCCTCAAATCGACAGGTAACTTGGCGGGTTCTATTCTCAAACTCAAAGACGGTTTGAAAAATGTTGTCGACTGGAACATTGCCTCTCCACACGAAGCAGTTATGATGGCTAGCTTCAACCCAGCAAAATCTGTTCACATTGATGATGTTTGTGGCCAAATCCGTGAAGGCTATGACGCGGACTTTATCGTACTAGATAAAGATTTAGAATTGGTAGCAACCTACCTAGATGGCGTGAAACGTTATCAAGCATAAGATAGAAAGCAGAAGTTAAAGACTGATTTCTTTTCAGGTTTTCTAAAGAATCAATTGCACCCCAAAAGTTAGATTTTTTCCGACTAACTTTCGGGGTGTTTTCGTTATGTGTAAAACAGAACTAAATTCACTAGGTAAATTATTCATCTAACTTTTTTGGGGAGGGAGTACTGTTTGGAAGATTTTTTAATTTCCCTAGGTAAATATCCTTAAATGAGGAGTAAGGATATACATAAGAAAATTCTTTGTTGTCTTGAAGTGGCTTCCTTTTGTCTTTAGAAAATACCTCTAAATATGGTAAAATAGTAGAAGAATAATGTGAGGAAAATGAATGTCAAATAGTTTTGAAATTTTGATGAATCAATTGGGGATGCCTGCTGAAATGAGACAGGATCCTGCTTTTGCACAGGCCGATATTGAGCGAGTTGTGCTTCATAAAATTAGTAAGGTATGGGAGTTTCATTTCGTATTTTCTAATATTTTACCGATTGAAATCTTTTTAGAATTGAAGAAAGGCTTGAGCGAAGAATTTTCTAAGACAGGTAATAAAGCAATTTTTGAAATCAAGGCTCTGTCTCAAGAATTTTCAAATCAACTCTTGCAGTCCTACTATAGGGAGGCTTTTTCTGAGGGGCCATGTGCTAGTCAAGGTTTTAAGTCCCTTTATCAGAATTTGCGAGTTCGTGCGGAGGGCAATCAGCTATTTATTGAAGGATCTGAGGCGATTGATAAGGAGCATTTTAAGAAAAATCACCTTCCTAATTTAGCGAAACAACTTGAAAAGTTTGGTTTTCCAGCTTTTAATTGTCAAGTAGAGAAGAATGATGTCCTGACACAAGAGCAGGAAGAGGCCTTTCATGCTGAAAATGAGCAGATTGTTCAAGCTGCTAACGAGGAAGCGCTCCGTGCTATGGAACAACTAGAACAGATGGCACCTCCTCCAGCGGAAGAGAAACCATCCTTTGATTTTCAAGCTAAAAAAGCTGCAGCTAAACTCAAGCTAGATAAGGCAGAGATTACTCCTATGATCGAAGTGTCGACGGAGGAAAATCGTCTGGTTTTTGAAGGGGTTGTGTTTGATGTGGAGCAAAAAGTGACCAGAACAGGGCGTGTTTTGATCAACTTTAAAATGACGGACTACACTTCAAGTTTTTCTATGCAAAAGTGGGTTAAGAACGAGGAAGAGGCCCAGAAGTTTGATCTAATTAAGAAAAATTCTTGGCTCCGAGTGCGTGGGAATGTGGAGATGAATAACTTCACACGAGATTTGACTATGAACGTGCAGGATGTGCAGGAAGTTGTTCACTATGAGCGGAAGGATTTAATGCCAGAAGGAGAACGGCGGGTTGAGTTTCATGCTCATACTAATATGTCGACCATGGATGCACTACCAGAGGTAGAAGAGATCGTTGCGACAGCTGCTAAGTGGGGACACAAGGCGGTTGCCATCACGGACCATGGAAATGTTCAGTCCTTCCCACACGGCTATAAGGCGGCTAAGAAAGCGGGAATCCAGCTGATCTATGGTATGGAAGCCAATATCGTGGAGGACCGTGTTCCTATCGTCTATAACGAAGTGGAGAAGGACTTGTCGGAAGCGACCTACGTGGTTTTTGACGTGGAAACGACGGGGCTATCAGCCATTTATAATGACTTGATTCAGGTTGCGGCCTCTAAGATGTACAAGGGGAATGTCATTGCTGAATTTGATGAATTTATCAATCCTGGGCATCCCTTGTCAGCTTTTACTATTGAGTTGACTGGAATTACAGATGACCATGTCAAAAATGCCAAGCCACTGGAACAAGTTTTGCAAGAATTCCAAGAATTCTGCAAGGATACAGTCTTAGTTGCCCATAATGCTACCTTTGACGTTGGCTTTATGAATGCCAATTATGAGCGTCATGGTCTGCCAAAGATTAGTCAGCCAGTGATTGATACGCTGGAGTTTGCTAGAAACCTCTATCCTGAGTACAAACGTCATGGTTTGGGACCTTTGACCAAGCGTTTTGGTGTGGCCTTAGAACATCACCACATGGCCAACTACGATGCGGAAGCTACTGGTCGTCTGCTCTTTATTTTTATCAAAGAAGTAGCAGAAAAACATGGTGTGACCGATCTAGCTAGACTCAACATTGATTTGATTAGTTCAGATTCTTATAAAAAAGCTCGGATTAAACATGCGACAATTTATGTCAAGAATCAAGTAGGGCTAAAAAATATCTTTAAGCTGGTTTCCTTGTCTAATACCAAGTACTTTGAAGGAGTGCCACGGATTCCGAGAACAGTTCTAGATGCTCATCGGGAAGGTTTGATTTTAGGTTCAGCTTGCTCTGAAGGTGAAGTTTTTGATGCAGTCGTTTCCCAGGGCGTGGATGCGGCGGTTGAGGTGGCCAAGTATTATGACTTTATTGAGGTCATGCCACCAGCTATCTATGCTCCCTTGATTGCCAAGGAGCAGGTCAAGGATATGGAAGAACTCCAGACTATTATCAAAAGTTTGATAGAGGTGGGAGACCGCCTTGGCAAGCCTGTTCTTGCTACGGGGAATGTCCATTATATCGAACCAGAAGAAGAGATTTACCGTGAAATTATCGTCCGTAGTTTGGGGCAGGGGGCTATGATTAACCGGACTATTGGTCATGGCGAACATGCCCAACCGGCACCACTTCCAAAGACTCATTTTCGAACAACCAATGAGATGTTGGATGAATTTGCCTTCTTAGGAGAGGAATTAGCTCGGAAATTGGTCATTGAAAACACCAATGCCTTGGCAGAAATCTTTGAACCCGTTGAGGTTGTTAAGGGTGACTTGTACACGCCTTTCATCGACAAGGCTGAAGAAACAGTTGCTGAGTTGACCTATAAGAAAGCTTTTGAGATTTATGGAAATCCACTGCCAGATATTGTTGATTTGCGGATTGAAAAAGAATTAACATCCATTCTGGGGAATGGCTTTGCCGTGATTTATCTGGCCTCGCAGATGCTGGTACAACGTTCTAATGAACGGGGTTACTTGGTTGGTTCTCGTGGGTCTGTCGGATCTAGTTTTGTTGCGACTATGATTGGGATTACGGAGGTTAATCCTCTCTCCCCTCACTATGTCTGTGGTCAGTGTCAGTATAGTGAGTTTATCACCGATGGTTCTTATGGTTCAGGATTTGATATGCCTAATAAGGACTGTCCTAAATGTGGTCACAAACTAAGTAAAAACGGACAGGATATTCCGTTTGAAACCTTCCTTGGTTTTGATGGGGACAAGGTTCCCGATATTGACTTGAACTTCTCGGGAGAAGATCAGCCTAGTGCTCACTTGGATGTGCGTGATATCTTTGGTGAGGAATATGCCTTCCGTGCAGGAACGGTTGGTACGGTGGCTGCCAAGACTGCCTATGGTTTTGTCAAGGGCTATGAGAGAGATTATGGCAAGTTTTATCGTGATGCAGAGGTGGAACGTCTTGCCCAAGGTGCTGCTGGTGTCAAGCGGACAACAGGACAACACCCTGGGGGAATCGTTGTTATTCCTAACTACATGGATGTCTATGATTTTACGCCTGTCCAGTATCCAGCAGATGACGTGACAGCTGAATGGCAGACCACTCACTTTAACTTCCATGATATCGACGAGAACGTCCTCAAACTCGATGTACTGGGACATGATGATCCGACTATGATTCGAAAACTCCAAGACTTGTCTGGGATTGATCCTAATGAAATTCCTATGGATGACGAAGGCGTGATGGCCCTCTTTTCAGGGACAGATGTGCTAGGGGTAACACCTGAGCAAATCGGAACGCCTACGGGCATGCTGGGGATTCCAGAGTTTGGAACCAACTTTGTCCGAGGGATGGTCGATGAAACCCATCCGACGACTTTTGCAGAATTGCTTCAGTTGTCAGGGTTGTCCCACGGTACCGATGTTTGGTTGGGCAATGCCCAAGATTTGATTAAACAAGGGATTGCTGACTTATCGACTGTTATCGGTTGTCGGGACGACATCATGGTTTACCTCATGCACGCGGGTCTAGAACCTAAGATGGCCTTTACCATCATGGAACGGGTACGTAAGGGCTTGTGGCTCAAGATTTCTGAAGAAGAGAGAAATGGCTATATCGAAGCTATGAAGGCCAATAAGGTACCAGAGTGGTATATCGAGTCCTGTGGGAAAATTAAGTACATGTTCCCTAAAGCCCATGCGGCAGCCTACGTTATGATGGCCTTGCGTGTAGCTTACTTCAAGGTTCACCATCCCATTTATTATTACTGTGCTTACTTCTCCATCCGTGCTAAGGCTTTTGATATCAAGACCATGGGTGCGGGCTTGGATGCCATCAAACGCAGAATGGAAGAAATCTCTGAAAAACGGAAGAACAATGAGGCTTCTAATGTGGAAATCGATCTCTATACAACTCTTGAGATTGTCAATGAGATGTGGGAGCGTGGTTTCAAGTTTGGAAAACTCGATCTCTATCGTAGTCAGGCGACAGAGTTCCTTATCGATGGGGATACCCTCATTCCGCCATTTGTAGCAATGGATGGTCTGGGAGAGAACGTTGCTAAGCAGTTGGTGCGAGCGCGTGAAGAGGGAGAATTCCTGTCTAAAACAGAGCTACGCAAACGTGGCGGACTCTCATCAACCTTGGTTGAAAAGATGGATGAAATGGGTATTCTTGGAAATATGCCAGAGGATAATCAGTTGAGTTTGTTTGATGAGTTGTTTTAAGGTCTTGGAGGAAAAAAGATGAAACTAAGAATTTTTGCGGAAGACAAGCCGGCTGAGAAGGTATTTGAATATCAATTAGAACTTGCTGATCAGACGATTCTTCTATCGACAGCACTCTTGTCAGGTGCTATTGCACTAGCAGGATTATTCTCTGCTTTGAAAGAAAAATAAACAAAAAGAAAAGGAAGAATAGAATGGTTTTACCAAATTTTAAAGAAAATCTAGAAAAATATGCGAAATTGTTGGTTGCGAACGGAATTAATGTGCAACCTGGTCACACTTTGGCTCTCTCTATCGATGTGGAGCAACGTGAGTTGGCTCACTTAATCGTCAAAGAAGCTTATGTCTTGGGTGCGCACGAGGTTATCGTTCAGTGGACAGATGATGTCATTAACCGTGAGAAATTCCTCCATGCGCCGATGGAGCGTTTGGACAATGTGCCAGAATACAAGATTGCTGAGATGAACTATCTTTTAGAGAACAAAGCTAGCCGTCTTGGGGTTCGTTCATCTGATCCAGGTGCCTTGAACGGAGTGGATGCTGATAAGCTTTCAGCTTCTGCTAAAGCTATGGGACTTGCCATGAAGCCAATGCGTATCGCAACTCAATCCAACAAGGTTAGCTGGACTGTAGCAGCCGCTGCTGGACTTGAGTGGGCTAAGAAAGTCTTTCCAAATGCTGCGAGCGACGAAGAAGCAGTCGATCTCCTTTGGGATCAAATCTTCAAAACTTGCCGTGTCTACGAAGCAGATCCTGTTAAGGCTTGGGAAGAGCATGCAGCTATACTCAAGAGTAAGGCAGATATGCTTAATAAAGAACAATTTTCAGCCCTTCACTACACAGCGCCAGGAACAGATTTGACACTTGGTTTGCCGAAAAACCATGTTTGGGAATCAGCTGGTGCTATCAATGCACAGGGTGAAGGATTCTTGCCAAATATGCCGACAGAAGAAGTCTTCACAGCACCTGACTTCCGTCGTGCAGATGGTTATGTCACTTCTACAAAACCGCTTAGCTATAATGGAAATATCATCGAAGGAATTAAAGTAACCTTCAAGGATGGACAAATCGTGGATATTTCAGCTGAGAAGGGTGATCAGGTCATGAAAGACCTTGTCTTTGAAAATGCGGGTGCGCGTGCCTTGGGTGAATGTGCCTTGGTACCAGATCCAAGCCCAATTTCTCAGTCAGGCATTACCTTCTTTAATACCCTTTTCGATGAGAATGCGTCAAATCACTTGGCTATTGGTGCAGCCTATGCAACTAGCGTTGTTGGTGGAGCGGAGATGAGCGAAGAGGAGCTTGAAGCTGCGGGGCTTAACCGTTCAGATGTTCACGTAGACTTTATGATTGGTTCTAGCCAAATGGATATCGATGGTATCCGTGAGGATGGGACACGTGTACCACTCTTCCGTAACGGAGATTGGACAAATTAAGGAGATAATATGTTAGGAAGTATGTTCGTTGGTCTCCTAGTGGGATTTTTAGCAGGTACTCTGACCAATCGTGGAGAACGAATGGGATGTTTTGGAAAAATGTTTCTAGGCTGGATTGGTGCCTTTATAGGCCATTTACTTTTTGGGACTTGGGGACCGATAATAGCAGGAACTGCCATTATTCCGGCAGTACTAGGTTCCATGATTGTCTTAGCGATTTTCTGGAGACGAGGAAGTTAATTTCTTAAATCTGATACTCAGTGAAAATCAAAGAGCAAACTAGGAAACTAGCCGCAGGCTGCTCAAAGCACTGCTTTGCGGTTGTAGATAGAACTGACGAAGTCAGTAACATCTATACGGCAAGGCGACGTTGATGCGGTTTGAAGAGATTTTTGAAGAGTATGAAACGAAAAGGAGGTTGGTCATTGTACCCGCCTCCTTTTGAGTGTGATATAATAGTTCTATGAGATTAGATAAATTTTTAGTTGCCTGCGCTGTGGGGAGTCGGACTGAGGTCAAAAACATGCTCAAGGCTGGGCGCGTGACTGTAAATGGTAAAAAAGAAAAATCAGCTAAATTGCAGATTGATGAAAAAATAGATGAGATTCGCTTTGATGGGCAAGTGTTGGAGTATGAAGAGTTTGTCTACTACATGATGAACAAGCCCAAAGGAGTTATCTCAGCGACTGAGGATCCTAAGCACAGAACCGTTCTGGACTTGCTGGATGATATTGCTCGGAGCAAGGAAGTTTTCCCAGTAGGACGCTTGGATATTGACACGCATGGTCTTTTACTCTTGACCAATGATGGTCAGCTGGCCCATGCTCTTCTTTCGCCTAAGCATCATGTGGACAAGACTTATCTGGCACAAGTCAAGGGAATTATGACCCAAGAAGACGTGGAGATATTTGCCAAGGGAATTCCTCTTAAAGACTTTACTTGTCAGCCTGCTATACTGGAGCTTGTGTCCATAGATCAAGAAAAGAATCAAAGCCAAATTCGTGTGACCATTGCAGAAGGGAAGTTCCATCAGGTCAAACGAATGGTTGCATATTGCGGCAAGGAAGTAGTAGACTTGCAACGTTTGACTATGGGAACTTTAGTCTTGGATGAGAACTTGCAACGAGGAGAATGGCGTCGCTTGACCAAGGAAGAGTTAGAAGTTCTCCTTGCGAGTATTGCTTAATTGGGTTTATGTTAGAAAAAGGTGAGGAAGAATATCCTTGCCTTTTATGTTTTTCAGTTGCTTCCTTTGTGAAAAGCGTTATAATAGACTGTAGAATAAAAGGAGGAATCTATGAACGCGATTCAAGAATCATTTACTGATAAACTATTTGCCAACTATGAAGCAAATGTCAAATACCAAGCAATTGAAAATGCTGCCAGCCACAATGGAATTTTTGCAGCCCTAGAACGTCGCCAAAGTCATGTAGACAACACACCTGTTTTCTCATTGGATTTGACCAAGGACAAGGTAACCAACCAGAAAGCATCTGGTCGTTGCTGGATGTTTGCAGCTCTCAACACCTTCCGCCACAAGCTCATCTCACAATATAAATTGGAAAATTTTGAGTTATCACAGGCCCACACCTTCTTCTGGGACAAGTATGAGAAATCAAACTGGTTCTTGGAGCAAGTCATTGCGACTGCAGACCAAGACTTGACGAGCCGTAAGGTTAAATTCCTACTTCAAACTCCACAACAAGACGGTGGTCAGTGGGATATGGTCGTTTCTCTCTTTGAGAAATACGGTGTCGTGCCCAAGTCAGTTTATCCTGAGTCTGTTTCATCTAGTAGCAGCCGTGAGCTAAATGCAATCCTTAACAAATTGCTTCGCCAAGATGCTCAAATCTTGCGTGACTTGCTTGCTTCTGGCGCAGACCAAGTGACTGTTCAAGCTAAGAAAGAAGACCTCTTGCAAGAAATCTTTAATTTCCTTGCGATGTCTTTAGGACTTCCACCACGTAAATTTGACTTTGCTTATCGCGATAAAGATAATAACTACCAAAGCGAAAAGGGGATTACGCCACAAGAATTTTACAAGAAATATGTCAATCTTCCTCTAGAAGATTACGTTTCTGTTATCAATGCTCCCACTGCTGACAAGCCTTACGGTAAATCTTACACAGTTGAGATGTTAGGAAATGTAGTTGGTAGCCGTGCAGTTCGCTACATCAACGTACCGATGGAGCGCTTGAAAGAATTGGCGATTGCTCAAATGCAAACAGGTGAGACTGTTTGGTTTGGTTCAGATGTCGGTCAGCTCAGCAACCGTAAAGCTGGAATCCTTGCGACAGATGTTTATGACTTTGAATCAAGCATGGACATTCAACTTACTCAAGACAAGGCTGGACGTTTGGATTACAGCGAAAGCTTGATGACTCACGCTATGGTCTTGACAGGTGTTGATTTGGACGAAAATGGGAAGTCAACCAAGTGGAAGGTTGAAAACTCATGGGGAGACAAGGTCGGTACAGATGGTTACTTTGTTGCCTCAGACGCTTGGATGGACGAATATACTTACCAAATCGTTGTTCGCAAAGAATTGCTGACAGCCGAAGAACAAGCTGCCTATGAAGCAGAACCAATTGTACTTGCACCATGGGATCCAATGGGAGCCTTGGCAAAATAAAAGCATAGAAAAAAGGAATCAGGTTTAGAACCTGGTTCCTTTTGAATTTCTTGATTACATGATACCGAAGAAACGAGCTGCGATACCTACTGCAAAGAGTGCAAGGATGATTGAGATAGGTGATACTTTTTTCTTAAGCAACCACATGCAAAGGAAAGTAAGGAGAAGTCCCATCAATCCTGGAATCAATGAGTTCAACTGACCTTGAAGGGTTTGTGGTTGAATCTTGTCTAAGCTCAATCCACCAAGTGCTTGACCAAGGATACCTTTCAATTCAGCACCTGATACAGGTCCTTCTGGGAAGTTGATGTAGGCACCTTCAGCCAGTTGTTTACCTGGAAGGTTAACAGTGAAGTTAATCGATACCCAACGTTGTACAAGAACGGCAAGGATGAACATACCAAGGATAGAAGCACCTTTAGTGATGTCTTTCAAGATACCACCAGACATGTCTTTAGTGATTTCAGATCCAGCTTTGTAACCAAACTCTTGTGTGTACCATAGGAAGGCCATACGGATCGCATTCCATCCGAAGAAGAAGAGAAGTGGACCAACCAAGTTACCAGATGCAGCAAGTGATGCACCAAGAGCTCCAAGGATAGGACGAACTGTAAACCAGAATACTGGGTCACCGATACCAGCAAGAGGTCCCATCATACCGATTTTAACCCCTTGGATAGCAGCGTCGTCGATTTCAACACCGTTCGCACGTTCTTCTTCAAGTGCAAGAGTAACCCCCATGATTGGAGCAGCTACGTATGGGTGTGTGTTGAAGAACTCAAGGTGGCGCTCAAGAGCAGCAGCTTGGTCTTCTTTAGTAGTGTACAATTTTTTGATAGCTGGGATTAATGAGTAAGCCCAACCCAAGTTTTGCATACGCTCGTAGTTCCAAGAACCTTGAAGGAATTGTGAACGCCACCAAACTTTTTTACGATCTGATTTTGATAATTGAAGTTTTTCGGTCATGATTGTTCCCCTTTCTAGTAGTCTTCTAGGATATCACCGATTGGGTCGTTAGAAGTCGCAGCTCCGCCGCCACCGTTACCACCTTGTTTTGAAAGGTTAAGGTAGATGAAGGCAAGGGCAACACCGACTACACCAAGGGCAATCAAAGTCAATTGAGAAATGGCAGCAAAAGCAAAACCGATTGCGAAGAATGGCCATACTTCACGAGTTGCCATCATGTTGATAACCATAGCGTAACCAACGGCAACGACCATAGCACCACCGACAGCCATACCACCGTTCAACCAGTCTGGCATCAATTTAAGAGCATCTTGAACGGCAGAAGCTGGGATAGCGATAAGGAAGGCTGCAGGGATCGCAATACGAAGACCTTGAAGAAGAAGTGCGATAAAGTGAGCACGTTCAACAGCCGCAATATTTCCTTCTTTAGCAGCAGCATCTGCAGTGTGAACCAAACCAACTGAGATTGTACGAACAATCATTGTCAAGAAAAGTCCAGCTACGGCAAGAGGGATAGCTGTTGCTGTTGCAACGGCGATACCTTCAGTAGTAAAGTTACCACCTTTGATCAAGATGATTGCTGCGGCAACAGATGCAAGAGCAGCGTCAGGAGCTACGGCAGCTCCGATGTTTGCCCAACCAAGGGCAATCATTTGAAGTGATCCACCAAGCATAACACCTGCTTCGAGGTTACCAGTTGCAAGTCCGATAAGTGTACATGCGACGATTGGTTGATGGAATTGGAATTGGTCGAGGATACCTTCAAGACCTGCAAGGAAGGCAACAACTACAACCAAGACAGCAGAAATAATTGAAATATCTGACATGGTTTTATTCCTTTTCTATTTAATGATAATAAAGTGAAAAATTTTCTTAGAATTCTTCTATAGTTTAATGTCTATTATTGAACGTTGGCTTTGTTAATCAAGTCAAACAAATCTTTTTTGGTGTCGTTTGGTACTTTACGTACGTCAAATTCAACACCGAGGTCACGCATTTTTTCAAATGTAGCAACGTCATCTTTGTCCATAGACAAAACGTTGTTGACCATTGTTTTACCTGTTGAGTGAGCCATTGATCCTACGTTAAGGGTCTTGATTGGCACGCCACCTTCGATTGCACGAAGGGCATCTTGAGGTGTTTCAAACAAGATAAGGGCATGTGTTTCTCCAAAGCGTGGGTCTTTTGAAACCTCGATCAATTTTTGAATTGGAACCACATTGGCTCTGACATTATTTGGAGCCGCTTGTTTAATCAATTCTTTACGAAGGTCGTCGTTGGCAACGTTATCTGAAGCAACAATAATACGGTCTGCTTTTGAATCTGGAGTCCAAGCAGTTGCAACCTGACCGTGAAGTAAACGAGTGTCTAGACGGGCAAGGTTAATCTTGAGTTTTCCATCTCCGATAACAGTGCCTTCTGGTATAGCAGCTTGGGCAACTGGAGCAGCTGCAGCACTTGCAACTTCTTCAACTGGATTTAACTCTTCTGGAAGAGCTTTGATGCCATCTTTGGCTTCTTTGATAATATTCGCAGCGACTTTTTCCACACCTGCTGTAGCGTCCATGAGGCGCTCTGTATAGGCTTGGATTAACATCGGTAAGTTAAGTCCTGTGATGATGGCAAACTTACGCTCAGGATTTTCTCCCATCACGCGACTAGCTTGGTTAAATGGAGATCCACTCCAAAGGTCAGCCAAAACTAGAACCTCATCTTCTGCGTCAAATGCAGCAACAGCGTTATTAAACTTAGCGTATAGATCATCAGGACCTTCATTTGGCATAAAGGTTACAACTTGAACCTTTTCTTGTTCACCAAAGATCATAGATCCTGACTGATGAATACCCGCAGCAAATTCGCCGTGGCTCGCAATAATGATTCCGATACTCATTATTGTCATTCCTCCTTTTTTGTTTTAGTTTTCGTTTAAGAAAACTTTAAGACTAGATAAGTATAAACCGTTTTCATATAAAAAGCAACTATTTGATATAAAATATTCAAGAAAACATTTAAATAGTGTATTTAATGATATTGATATAATAAGGTTTCAAGAAGACATAGTAATTTTTGATATTAAAATTTAATATAAAAAAGTTGGAAGCGCATTCCAACTTTTAAAATAGGTTTTGATTAGATTAGTGGGTGAAGTCAAGTACCATACGTCCTTGGATTTGACCTTTTTCCATTTCGTCGAAAATGGCTACAGCATCTTCTACTGGACGTTTTTGAACAACTGGAACTACTAAACCTTCTGCACCGAATTGGAAGGCTTCTTCCAAGTCTTTACGAGTTCCAACAAGAGAACCGATGACTTGGATTCCATCTAGAACGGTTTTGACGATGCTGAGTTCCATCATTTCAGAAGGAAGACCAACAGCGACTACGCGACCACCAGCACGAACTGAGTCAACAGCCTGGTTGAAGGCAACTTTAGACACAGCAGTTACGACAGCTGAATGAGCTCCACCATCAGTTTTTTCCTTGATGAATCCAGGTACATCTTCAACTTCGAGTCCGTTAATAACAATGTCAGCACCTACTTCTTTTGCAAGGGCAAGTTTGTCACTGTTGATATCAACTGCGATGACATGAGCATTGAATACTTTTTTAGCGTATTGAACAGCTAGGTTACCAAGTCCACCAGCACCGTAAAGAACAACCCATTGGCCTGGTTCAACTTTGGCTTCTTTAATAGCTTTATAGGTTGTTACACCAGCACATGTGATCGAAGAAGCTTGGGCTGGATCAAGTCCGTCAGGAACTTTAACAGCATAGTCTGCAGTTACGATACATTGTTCAGCCATACCACCATCTACTGAGTAGCCGGCATTTTTCACTGTACGGCAAAGGGTTTCGCGGCCAGTAGTACAGTATTCGCAAGTGCCACATCCTTCAAAGAACCAAGCAACGCTGACGCGGTCGCCGACTTTAAGGCTTTTCACATCTGGGGCAATTTCTTTAACGATACCAACACCTTCGTGACCTAGGACACGTCCTGGTACTTGACCAAAGTCACCATGGGCAACGTGGAGGTCAGTGTGGCAAACACCGCAGTATTCAATTTCTACAAGTGCTTCCCCAGTTTCAAGTGGACGGAGTACTTTTTCCTCAATAGCAACACCAGTGCTTTCTGGATTTACAACAACAGCTTTCATAGCTATCCTCCTTGATATTAACTGAGAGCAGGAGAAACAGGACTGGATTGATTTTGTGTCAACAGAGTCGAGTATGACGAGCTCTCTTGTATTTATATGTGAAGTATATCACAAAAGAAAGCCTTTTCCAAGGTTTTGGATGCAAAAAGTAGAATAATCGATTAACTGGTTGATGAGACTGTGAAAAGAGCACAAAGACCAGCTCGCAAGCTGGCCAGTATGGACTATAAGAATAAGTCTTGCAGGGTTTTGGCAACCCCGTCTTGGTCGTTGGTCAGTGAGATTTGCTCATCTGCATAAGGGAGTAGCTCTGGGTTAGCATTTTTCATGGCATAGCCCTTCTCAGCAAAAGCGAGCATTTCGGTATCATTGTGTTCATCTCCAAAAGCAATCAAATCTTTTTTGTCGCGGTTCATTACCTTGAGCAAGTAGTCCAAAGCAAAGGCTTTGTTGACTCCTTTTGGAGTACACTCAAGGATATTGAGCGGACCTCCCCAGGTATTGATAGACAGTTGATGCTGGTAGAAGGCATTCATTTCTTTTGCTAAGGCATACTTGTCACTAGCTCTGGTCTGTAACAAGATACAGTTAGGATCCTTGGTTACCAACTCAGGCTGAAATTGATCTTCAGGCTGGAAAGCTTCAACACCAAATAGTTTGGGATTGGCAATTTCTTCATTAGGATTTGTAATGTAGAATTTTTTACGATATTCTCCAGCGATAAAATCGGCTTGAATGTCCTCTGAACGTTGAACCATATCTAGCAGATATTTTTTGTCTACGGTTAAACACTTTTCAAAGTTCCAAACTTGGTCTGGTAAATGAGTGAGGGAACCGTTGAAGTTAATCATAGGAGTGTCTAAGCCCAGTTCACGGTAAAAATCTTTTGACATACGGTAAGGGCGACCTGTCGTAATAATAACCTGATGGCCTTTTTCAGCAACTTTTTTAATGGTTTTTTTGGTAAAGTCAGAAATTTGACTGTCTGAGTTGAGCAAGGTTCCATCTAGGTCAACTGCAATAATTTTTTTTGTCATATGGACCTTTCTAGTGTCTTTTCAGATAAGATGTCTACTATTATAACAAAAAGCAGGCAGAAAAACAGATTCCAAACAAAAAATAAAATTCCATCAAATTCTTAAATAAATCAAACAAAGATATTGAAAAAGTGAATGATAAATGATATAATTCTATTATTGTTCGTAAAAATTAAAAGGAGATTGATAATGGACAAATTATTTAAACTAAAAGAGAACGGTACAGACGTTCGTACAGAGGTTCTCGCTGGTTTAACAACTTTCTTTGCAATGAGCTATATTCTCTTTGTAAACCCACAAATGCTTTCACAAACAGGGATGCCTGCTCAGGGTGTCTTCCTAGCGACGATTATTGGTGCAGTAGCGGGTACCTTGATGATGGCTTTTTACGCTAACTTACCTTATGCCCAAGCACCAGGTATGGGATTGAATGCCTTCTTTACCTTTACAGTTGTATTCGGGCTTGGTTATTCATGGCAACAAGCCCTAGCTATGGTCTTCATCTGTGGGATTATTTCATTGATTATTACCTTGACAAATGTTCGTAAAATGATCATTGAATCGATTCCAAATGCCCTTCGCTCAGCTATTTCAGCCGGTATCGGTGTCTTCCTCGCCTATGTAGGGATTAAGAATGCTGGACTTTTGAAATTTACGATTGATCCAGGTAACTATACTGTTGTAGGAGAAGGGGCTGACAAAGCTAAAGCAACGATTGCAGCGAACTCTTCAGCGGTTCCAGGATTAGTTGACTTTAATAATCCAGCTGTTTTGGTGGCTCTTGCAGGACTTGCTATCACAATCTTCTTTGTTATCAAAGGAATTAAAGGGGGAATTATCCTCTCTATCTTGACAACAACTGTTCTTGCTATCGCAGTTGGTTTGGTAGATTTGTCTAGTATTGATTTTGCTAATAACCATGTTGGTGCAGCCTTTGAAGATTTGAAGATAGTTTTTGGTGCAGCCCTTGGTTCAGAAGGTTTGGGAGCTTTGATTTCAGATACAGCTCGCTTGCCTGAAACTCTGATGGCCATTCTAGCCTTCTCATTGACAGATATTTTTGACACGATTGGTACCTTGATCGGTACAGGTGAAAAAGTTGGTATCGTAGCGACAAATGGTGAAAACCACCAATCAGCTAAGTTGGACAAGGCTCTTTACTCTGACTTGATTGGTACTTCAATTGGTGCCATCGCTGGTACTTCGAACGTAACGACTTATGTTGAGTCTGCTGCTGGTATCGGTGCAGGTGGACGTACTGGTTTGACAGCCTTGGTCGTGGCAATTTGTTTTGCGATCTCAAGCTTCTTTAGCCCACTTCTAGCGATTGTACCAACAGCCGCTACAGCTCCAATCTTGATTATCGTTGGGATTATGATGTTGGCTAGCTTGAAAAATATCCATTGGGATGATATGTCTGAAGCGGTTCCTGCTTTCTTCACATCTATCTTTATGGGATTCAGCTACTCTATCACTCAAGGGATTGCAGTTGGTTTCTTGACTTACACTTTGACTAAGCTTGTCAAAGGTCAAGCTAAAGATGTTCATGTCATGATTTGGATTTTGGATGCCTTGTTTATCCTTAACTACATCAGCATGGCCTTATAATAGGATTACCCAGGGGGATTTTTCCCCTTTTTTAATACCAAGGAGATAGGTGATGAAAGAGAAAAATATGTGGAAAGAATTATTGAATCGTGCAGGTTGGTTGTTAATCTTTTTGCTGGCGACAATTTTATATCAGATTCCTATAGGGGTTACTGCTATTTTAACTTTAAATGCAGTACCACTGTTGCAGTCAGGGTTGATAGTTGCTGGTATTTCGATTGTAGTTCTGGCACTATTTATTATTGGAGCTCGTAAAACGCAGTTAGCAAGTTTTAATTTTTCTTTTTTTAGAGCGAAGGATTTGGCACGTTTGGGCTTGAGTTATTTAGTTATTATCGGGTCAAATATACTTGGATCTATCTTGTTACAACTGTCAAATGAGACGACAACAAGTAACCAGTCTCAGATTAACGATATGGTTCAGAATAGTTCTCTGATTTCCAGTTTCTTCTTATTGGCCTTGCTTGCTCCAATTTGTGAGGAAATCTTGTGCCGTGGGATTGTTCCTAAAAAGATTTTCCGAGGAAAAGAGAACTTGGGATTTGTAGTTGGTACGATTGTCTTTGCTTTATTGCATCAACCAAGTAATTTACCTTCTTTATTGATTTATGGAGGTATGTCGACAGTTCTATCTTGGACGGCTTACAAGACCCAACGTTTAGAAATGTCTATCTTACTTCACATGATTGTGAATGGGGTTGCTTTCTGTTTGTTGGCTCTCGTGGTGATTTTGAGTCGGACATTAGGGCTTTCTGTTTAAGATTTTTGACAATTGCTTACTTGTTTCTACTGGGAAAAAGATGAATTCAATCGTGTCCATCTTTTTCTTTTTATGGTAAAATAGAGAAATAATATGGTGAAAAGCCTTGAGGGAGTGACCGATATGTCAAGTAAAGCAAATCATGCAAAAACAGCTATTTGCGGAATTATCAATGTAACCCCAGACTCCTTTTCGGACGGTGGTCAATTTTTTGCTCTTGAGCAAGCACTCCAGCAGGCTCGTAAATTGATAGCAGAAGGAGCCAGCATGCTCGATATCGGTGGAGAATCAACTCGGCCGGGAAGTAGCTATGTTGAGATAGAAGAGGAAATCCAGCGTGTTGTTCCAGTGATTAAAGCGATTCGCAAGGAAAGTGATGTCCTTATTTCTATCGATACTTGGAAGAGCCAGGTGGCAGAGGCCGCTTTGGCTGCTGGTGCTAATCTAGTTAATGATATCACTGGTCTCATGGGTGATGAAAAAATGGCTCATGTGGTAGCTGAAGCGAGAGCGAAAGTAGTCATTATGTTTAATCCAGTTATGGCACGACCTCAGCACCCTAGCTCGCTCATCTTCCCTCATTTTGGTTTTGGACAAGCTTTTACAGAGGAAGAGTTAGCTGACTTTGAAAAATTGACAATCGAAGAATTGATGGAGGCTTTCTTTGAACGAGCACTAGCGAGAGCAGAGGAAGCTGGTATTGCACCAGAAAATATCTTGTTGGATCCAGGAATTGGCTTTGGTCTGACCAAGAAAGAAAATCTGCTTCTTTTACGGGACCTGGATAAACTACATCAGAAGGGCTATCCAATCTTTCTTGGAGTGTCGCGCAAGCGCTTTGTCATCAATATCCTTGAAGAAAGTGGTTTTGAAGTCAATCCTGAGACAGAGCTTGGTTTCCGAAATCGGGATACGGCTTCGGCTCATGTAACCAGTATCGCTGCGAGACAGGGTGTGGAAGTGGTGCGCGTGCATGATGTAGTTAGTCACAGGATGGCAGTTGAAATTGCCTCTGCCATTCGTCTGGCTGATGAAGCGGAAGATTTAGATTTAAAACAATATAAATAAGATGAAAGAATTTGAAAATAATCAGTGGATTGCCAACTACCGGACGGATCAACCGCATTTTGGCTTGGAACGAATGGAGGAACTATTAGCTTTGCGTGGCAATCCCCATCTCAAACTCAAGGTCATCCATATCGGAGGGACCAATGGCAAGGGTTCGACCATTGCTTTTTTGAAAAAGATGCTAGAAAAGCTAGGGCTGAGAGTTGGCGTGTTTAGCTCGCCCTATCTCATTCATTACACAGATCAGATTAGCATCAATGGGGAATCTATCCCAGAAGCGAGACTAGAAGCCCTCATGGCAGACTATCAGTCTTTGTTGGAGGGAGAAGCGGCCGCTAATTTACAGGGCACAACCGAGTTTGAGATTATCACAGCCATAGCCTATGACTACTTTGCCTTAGAGCAAGTAGATGTGGCTATCATGGAAGTGGGCATGGGTGGACTTTTGGATAGTACCAATGTTTGCCAGCCCATTTTGACAGGAATTACGACTATTGGATTGGATCATGTAGCCCTACTTGGTGACACTTTGGAGGCCATAGCAGAGCAGAAGGCAGGTATTATCAAACAAGGGATTCCCTTGGTAACAGGGCGTATTGCTCCAGAAGCTTTGGCTGTGATTGACCGCATTGCGGAAGATAAAAATGCGCCGAGACTTGCCTACGGGGCAGATTATCAGATCAGCCATCAAAAGAGTGTGGTAACGGGTGAAGTCTTTGACTATACAAGTGTTGTCAGGCAAGGTCGCTTCCAGACTGGCCTGCTTGGCTTGCACCAGATAGAGAATGCTGGGATGGCCATAGCTTTACTTGATACTTTTTGTCAAGAAGATGGTCGAGAGCTACCAGCTAATACCTTGCTTGCTCAAGCTCTGGAAGAAACAAGATGGCCGGGGCGTCTGGAGGTAGTGTCAAGAGAACCCTTGATGATTTTGGATGGAGCCCACAATCCCCATGCTATCAAGGCTTTATTAGCAACCTTGCAAGAACGCTTTGCGGATTATCGTAAGGAAATCCTCTTTACTTGTATCAAAACCAAGGCCTTGGAGGATATGTTGGACTTGCTGGGGGCCATGCCAGATACCGAGCTTACTCTGACACATTTTGACGATAGTCGGGCGACTGATGAAAACGTGCTGAAAGAGGCAGCCAAGTCTAGAAATCTCAGCTATCAGGGTTGGCAGGATTTTCTAGAGCAGAAATTGACAGATAAAAAAGAAGAGAAACAAACAGTTAGGATTGTCACGGGTTCCTTGTATTTCTTGAGCCAAGTGAGAGCCTATCTGATGGAGAGGAAAAACGAAAATGGATACACAAAAGATTGAAGTAGCTGTAAAAATGATTATCGAGGCCGTCGGAGAGGACGCTAACCGCGAGGGCTTGCAGGAAACACCTGCTCGTGTGGCTCGTATGTACCAAGAGATTTTTTCAGGTCTTGGTCAAACAGCGGAGGAACATTTGTCAAAATCCTTTGAGATTATTGACGATAATATGGTGGTAGAAAAGGATATCTTTTTCCATACCATGTGTGAACACCACTTTCTACCATTTTATGGGAGAGCACATATTGCCTACATTCCAGATGGCCGTGTGGCAGGTTTGTCTAAGCTAGCCCGTACGGTTGAAGTTTATTCTAAAAAGCCGCAAATTCAAGAACGTTTGAATATCGAAGTAGCCGATGCCTTGATGGACTATCTAGGTGCTAAAGGAGCCTTTGTTGTCATTGAGGCGGAACATATGTGTATGAGCATGCGTGGTGTCAGAAAACCAGGCACAGCAACCTTGACGACAGTAGCTCGTGGTCTATTTGAAACAGATAAGGACCTCCGAGACCAGGCTTATCGTTTAATGGGACTGTAAAAAAAATCCGCTTTGGGCGGATTTTTCTAGAAAGGAATCATTATGGATCAACTGCAGATTAAGGATTTGGAAATTTTTGCCTATCATGGTCTTTTTCCGAGTGAGAAAGAATTGGGGCAAAAGTTTGTCGTTTCAGCTATCCTATCCTATGATATGACCAAGGCGGCTACAGACTTGGATTTAACGGCTTCTGTCCATTATGGAGAACTGTGTCAGCAGTGGACGACTTGGTTTCAGGAAACGAGTGAAGATTTGATTGAAACGGTAGCTTATAAACTGGTGGAACGTACTTTTGAGGCTTATCCTCTTGTCGAAGAAATGAAGTTGGAACTGAAAAAACCTTGGGCACCGGTGCATTTGCCACTAGATACTTGCTCGGTAACCATTCATCGCCGCAAGCAACGAGCCTTTATCGCCCTAGGAAGCAATATGGGAGATAAACAAGCAAATTTGAAACAAGCCATTGAGAAAATGCGAGCTCGAGGTATCCATATTCTCAAAGAGTCCAGTGTCTTGGCGACGGAGCCTTGGGGTGGTGTGGAGCAAGATAGCTTTGCTAATCAAGTGGTTGAGGTTGAAACCTGGTTGCCTGCCCCAGTTCTATTAGAGACCTTGTTAGCCATTGAGTCAGAGATGGGACGGGTGAGAAAAGTACATTGGGGGCCTCGTTTGATTGATTTGGACTTGCTCTTTGTGGAGGACCAGGTCCTTTATACAGATGACCTTATTTTGCCTCATCCTTACATAGCGGAACGCCTTTTTGTTCTTGAGTCCTTACAGGAAATTGCGCCTCATTTTATCCATCCGACATTAAAGCAACCGATCCGCAACTTGTATAATGCTTTGAAAAAATAGAAAAAACTCTAGTTTTCAGTCACTTGCAACTGAAGGCTAGAGTTTTTATACTCTTCGAAAATCTCTTCAAACCACATCAGCGTCGCCTTACCGTAGGTATGGTTACTGACTTCGTCAGTTTCATCTGCAACCTCAAAACGATGTTTTGAGCTGACTTCGTCAGTTCTATCCACAACCTCAAAACAGTGTTTTGAGCAACCTGCGGCTAGCTTCCTAGTTTGCTCTTTGATTTTCATTGAGCATTAAAATAGGTCATTTTCTTCTGGGAGGAGGATAGTCTCTCTACCATCCATGTCTAAAACCAAGACTCTGGGGGGATAAAGAGGGTCGAAAGGGTGGTTAAAGTCAAAATCAATGGCTGTAGGGAGATGTTGACTTGAAAAGTGGAAGGTAATTTTTCCTTGGTTATTGAGCAATTGAAACTCAAGTTCTTCTTCCAATTCAAAGACATTTTTTAAGAAGTGGTCGATGATATACCAAAAAGAGTCAATGACATCATCAGGCAAGCTGGTAACAATGCCAAAACTAGCCGACCGCATGTGGGTATTGGTAAAAGCCATATTTCTTCCCCCTTTCTTTTCCCTTATCATACAGCAAATAGGATTAAAAATCAAGAAAAGGTGATTTTTTCTTCATAAACATAGCTTCCTATGAAATTTTTTCAAATAATCTTCAAAAAACGCTTGAAAGTGTTTACAAATAGTGATAAAATGGAATAAGTAGAACCATGAAAACGAAATTTTCATACCGTCTCTTTTTTTGGAGTCTCGTGAGGTATGATATAGAAAGGAAATGGAATGAATACAGACGATACAGTAACGATTTATGATGTCGCCCGTGAAGCAGGTGTTTCAATGGCGACAGTTAGCCGTGTAGTCAATGGCAATAAGAATGTAAAAGAGAATACCCGTAAAAAAGTACTCGAGGTGATTGATCGTTTGGATTACCGTCCAAATGCTGTGGCGCGTGGTCTTGCAAGTAAAAAGACAACCACTGTCGGTGTCGTGATCCCCAATATCACCAATGGTTATTTCTCAACGCTTGCTAAAGGGATTGATGATATCGCTGAAATGTACAAGTACAATATTGTCCTTGCTAATAGTGATGAGGACGATGACAAGGAAGTTTCAGTTGTCAATACACTATTTTCTAAGCAAGTGGATGGTATCATCTTTATGGGGTACCACTTGACTGAAAAAATTCGTTCAGAGTTTTCTCGTTCTCGAACACCAGTTGTTCTTGCAGGAACTGTGGATGTAGAACATCAGCTTCCAAGTGTCAATATTGACTACAAACAAGCAACGATTGATGCAGTAACCTACCTTGCTAAAGAAAATGAGCGCATTGCTTTCGTTAGCGGTCCACTAGTGGATGATATCAATGGTAAGGTTCGTTTGGTTGGCTACAAGGAAGCCTTGAAAAAAGCAGGTATTTCTTATAGCGAAGGATTGGTATTTGAATCTAAATACACTTATGAAGATGGTTATGCCTTGGCAGAACGCTTGATTTCATCAAACGCAACTGCAGCAGTTGTAACAGGTGATGAGTTGGCAGCGGGTGTCTTGAACGGCCTTGCTGATAAGGGTGTGTCAGTACCAGAAGAGTTTGAAATCATTACTAGTGATGATTCGCAAGTCTCACGCTTTACCCGTCCAAACTTGACAACTATCGCCCAACCTCTTTATGACCTTGGTGCTATTAGTATGCGTATGTTGACTAAGATTATGCACAAAGAAGAGTTGGAAGAACGTGAAGTTCTCTTACCTCATGGTTTGACAGAACGTCGTTCGACACGAAAACGGAAATAGAAAAAATCAGGGAATCGAGAAGATTTCCTGATTTTGCTTTCTAGAGAAGAGGTTTAGCCTTCCATATAGTCTTTCAAAGCCTGTCCTGTTAGTCCGACATTGAGGGCAATGAGGAGTTTCAAACGGGCTTTTTGGGCGTTGAGTTCTTTAACAAAGAAGACACCAGATTTTTGCAACTGCACGCCCCCACCCTGGTAGGCATAAACAGGTTCTGCAATACCGTTAAAGCATCGTGATACTAGAGCGACTGGGATTCCTTTTTGTAGAAGCATTTCTAATTTTTGAGCAGTTTCTTTGGGAATATTACCAGCTCCGAAGGCTTGGATAATCAAACCGTTCAATTGGTCTAAATCCAGCATATCAATCAGCTCATCTGTCATACCAGCATAAGCAGAGATGATAGGGACTAATCCTTGTATGTGATCAAGGTCAAAGCGAACACGGGGCTCAGCTGTTTTGAAGTAGAGGATTTCCTGTTTCATAATCAGACCAAGTGGCCCGTGTGTTGGAGTCTGGAAGGTGCTGACGTTGGTCGTATGTGTTTTGGTAACATACTTGGCGGCATGGATTTCATCGTTCATCACAACCAAAACACCTTTGTCAGCAGCCTTGTCATCACTAGCTACTCGTAAAGCACTTAGGTAATTATAAACACCATCACTGCCGAGTTCATTGGAGCTGCGCATGGCACCTGTTAGAACGATAGGCATATGGGGAACTTCCATGGTATCAAGGAAATAGGCTGTTTCCTCTAAAGTATCGGTCCCGTGTGTGATCACCACTCCATCGTAGTTATCTGCTTCCTCTTTGATTTTTTGGTAGAGGGCTAGCATATGCTTGGGTTTGATATGAGGACTTGGCAGGTTAAAAAAGTCCAAGGCGTGGACTTGTATTCCTTCAAGTGGGTTGGACACATGGTTCATGGGATTATCTGAACTCGTCACAACAGCGCCAGAAGCATCGGCCTGCATGGAAATAGTTCCGCCCGTATGTAAAACAAGGATTTTCTTAGGCATGATTTACTCACTCTTTCTGAAATGTGGTATAATCATTGTATCACAAAAGGGGAGATTGGGATAGGATGGAAGTCAAAGCTGTTTTTTTTGATATCGATGGAACCTTGGTCAACGATCGCAAGAGTGTTTTGAAATCCACTAAGGACGCGATTAAAATTGTCAAAGAACAAGGGGTGCTTGTTGGCGTAGCGACAGGTCGAGGACCTTTTTTTGTTAAGGAATTGATGGATGATTTGGATCTGGATTTTGCGGTAACCTACAATGGCCAGTATATCTTTACTAAAGACAGAGTCTTGTTCACGAGTCCAATTTCCAAGTTACATTTGCGCCAGCTCATTACGTATGCTAAAAAAGAGGGTAAGGAGATTGCCCTAGGGACCAAGGATGCCATGTTGGGTTCTAAAATCATGTCCTTTGGTTTGGGTTCTTTTTCCCAACGAATCAGTCGCTTCGTTCCCTCGGTTTTAACTCGGACAGTGAGTCATTCCTTTAATCGCATGGTCAGCAAGGTTGTTCCCCAAAAGGAAGAAGACCTACTTGATCTAATGAATCAGCCCATCTACCAAGTTTTGATGCTGATGACACCAGAAGAATCTGAGAAGGCAGCAGCTGATTTTGAAGATTTGAAATTGACACGTAGCAATCCTTTTGCAGCAGATGTCATCAATCAAGGAAACTCTAAATTGGAAGGCATACGCCGAGTCGGGAAAGAATATGGCTTTGACCTCAACCAAGTCATGGCCTTTGGTGACTCAGATAACGACCTAGAAATGCTGGCGGGTGTCGGTATGTCGGTCGCTATGGGAAATGGTAGTAGCAGTGTTAAGGAAGTGGCTAAGCACATTACCACTAGCAATCAGCAAGACGGAATCCACAAGGCCTTGGAACATTTTGGTGTTCTGGCCTCAGAAAAAGTCTTTGTCAGCCGTGACTATCATTTCAATAAGGTCAAGACCTTCCACCACATGATGGATGAACGGACCCAAGAAGAACCACGAGCTTGGGATTTAGAAGGTGCAACCCACAGGGCTGGCTTTAAAATAGAAGAATTGGTGGAGTTTGTTCGAGCAGCCAGTCCCTCTGAAGAGGACTTTGGTCAAGCACTATCGCAACTTCATCAAGCTCTTGATAAGGCAGCAGATAAAGTAGCTAAGAAGACGCCTGCTCAGCAAGATTTGATAGGGCAGGTAGATGCCCTGATTGACACGCTTTATTTTACCTATGGTAGTTTTGTTTTGATGGGGGTGGATCCAGAACGTATTTTTGATATTGTTCATCAGGCCAATATGGGGAAAATTTTCCCAGATGGCAAGGCTCATTTTGATCCAGTGACCCACAAAATCTTAAAACCAGATGATTGGGAAGAAAAATATGCTCCAGAACCTGCGATTAAAAAGGAACTGCAGCGCCAGCTCAAGGCTTATGAACGCCATAAAGAGAGAAATAATACTCAATGAAAATCAAAGAGCAAACTAGGAAACTAGCCGCAGGCTGTACTTGAGTACGGCAAGGCGATGTTGACGTGGTTTGAATTTGATTTTCGAAGAGTATAAATAGTAAACAAAAAGGAGCTAGGGGCTCCTTTTCTTTGTGATTATAAGGTTTTTTCTTGTTCTCTCACCACCAGCAAATCGACCTTAGCATGGCGGAGAATGTATTCAGATGAAGAACCGACCAAGAGGCGTTCAAAGGCGTTGAGACCAGTTGCGCCAACGAGGATGAGGTCCACTTCTTCAGCATCGGGAATAGTACGTGCCAAGAGGGTTTTTGGATTTCCCATTTCAATGACGATATGAACATCTGCCACACCAGCATCTTTAGCACGTTTTTCGTACTCTTTCATCAGACTTTCAGCGTCGACTTGGAGTTCTTCGTAAACTTCAGCATCAAAGGTGGATACGCTTTGGAGCGCGCGTGTGTCAATGACATGTGCGATGGTGAGCTTAGCGTCGTTTCGTAGAGCAGAATGAACTCCCTTGACAAAAGCCAAGTCCGCTTCTTTAGAACCATCGATTGCGACCATGATATTTTGGTAACGTTGTGCCATAATGAAACCTCCTGAAATTTTCTTACTATTATTGTAAACCTTTTCACTATAGAAGTAAAGTAAAAAAAGTATTTTTCAAAAGAATGTTAGCGCTTAAAAACTATATAAATATATGATAAAATAAAAGAAAGGATAGCAGGAAACAAGTGAAGGGAGGGAGAATGATGAAAAGCTCTTTTCAAGAAACAAAAAATTCAAATTTCCTTTATTATGGAATCATCCTAGCTTCAGTCTTGCTAGAAGTTATCATGGTCTGGCAATTAGAGAAGCTAATTCCGCTTCTCTATCCAGGTTTTGTTGGCTTTTTAGTCTTTCACCTACTCTACCATTTTCTATTATTCCTGGTTGCAAAACGAAGTGGGCGTTGGGATTACTTGATGATATGGGGGCTTTTCCTCATGTTCAATCTTCTCTATGACTCCTTTTTAGGCTTGCTTTTTCTAGGTTTATCTTTTGGTATGTGATCTGTCTTTGTCAAAATAACTGCTATCTCCCCTGTCTTGACCTCGCTTTTAGCGAGGTTTTTCTTCTATCTTAATCTAGTAAAACTCAATGAAAATCAAAGAGCAAACTAGGAAACTAGCCGCAGGCTGTACTTGAGTACGGCAAGGCGACGTTGACGTGGTTTGAATTTGATTTTCGAAGAGTATAACACATTTCAGTAAACTTGTCGCATTCCCTTTCTAGTGGTATAATGTTACTATCCTGATGAATTGAGGAAACAAGATGAAAGAATATAACAAGTCTAGTAAGTTAGAGCATGTTGCTTATGATATCCGTGGTCCTGTTTTGGAAGAAGCCATGCGAATGCGAGCAAATGGAGAAAAGATTTTACGTCTGAATACAGGAAATCCAGCAGAATTTGGCTTTACAGCGCCAGACGAGGTCATTCATGACTTGATTATGAATGCGCGGGATAGTGAAGGGTATTCTGACTCTAAAGGAATTTTCTCAGCCCGTAAGGCTATCATGCAGTATTGCCAGTTGAAGAAATTCCCAAATGTGGATATTGATGATATTTACCTTGGAAATGGTGTTAGTGAGTTGATTGTTATGTCCATGCAGGGGCTTTTGGACAATGGGGATGAGGTCTTGGTGCCAATGCCAGACTATCCTCTCTGGACAGCAGCTGTCAGCCTAGCTGGGGGAAATGCCGTTCACTATGTCTGTGATGAAGCTGCAGAATGGTACCCAGATATTGACGATATTAAGTCAAAAATCACTTCCAATACCAAGGCAATCGTCCTTATCAATCCAAATAACCCAACTGGAGCTCTTTATCCTAAGGAACTCTTGCTGGAGATTATTGAGATTGCCCGTCAAAATGATTTGATTATCTTTGCGGATGAAATTTACGACCGCATGGTCATGGATGGTCATGTGCATACGCCTGTCGCTAGCTTGGCACCAGATGTTTTCTGTGTCAGCATGAATGGTCTATCAAAATCTCACCGTATCGCTGGTTTCCGTGTAGGTTGGATGGTCTTGTCTGGACCTAAGACTCATGTCAAGGGCTATATCGAAGGGCTCAATATGCTGTCCAATATGCGCCTTTGCTCTAACGTTTTAGCTCAACAAGTCGTGCAAACTTCCTTGGGTGGTCACCAATCAGTCGATGAATTGCTCCTTCCAGGTGGTAGGATTTATGAACAAAGAAACTTCATCTACAATGCTATTCAAGAGATTCCAGGTTTGTCTGCGGTTAAACCCAAGGCTGGGCTCTATATCTTCCCTAAAATCGACCGCAATATGTACCGTATCGATGATGATGAGCAATTTGTCCTTGATTTCTTGAAGCAGGAAAAGGTTCTCTTGGTTCATGGTCGAGGCTTTAACTGGCAGGAACCAGACCACTTCCGTATTGTTTACCTTCCTCGTGTTGATGAACTAGCCCAAATCCAAGAAAAGATGACTCGTTTCTTGAAACAGTATCGTAGATAGGGCTTACATTCGAAAAAGCTGGAAACATTTGCCTTGAGCTATTGACAAAAGTAAAAGAATCAGATAGAATAGTAAAGTATGTTTAGTAACTGATCACTTTATAGCCGGCTAAACGAATACAAAATCTATGAGGAGGTATTCATCGTGAAACGTACTTATCAACCAAGTAAACTTCGTCGTGCGCGCAAACACGGATTCCGTAACCGTATGTCAACTAAAAACGGTCGTCGCGTATTGGCAGCTCGTCGTCGTAAAGGACGCAAAGTTTTGGCTGCATAATCCAAACGAACCATAACAAAAATCAGTAGGAACTCGAGTCTACTGATTTTTATTTTTGTAAAAAAGTACAAAAAGCTTTATATTTTTGCTCGAATAGTGTATAATATTTCACATACTGTAAAAATGGAGAATAATCATGAAGAAATCAAAAGTTATGCTTTTTGGAGCTGTAGCTTTGACAGCAGGTCTAGCTTTAGCGGCATGTGGATCATCTCAATCAAGTAATGCAGACAAGACGTACTCTTATATCTTTGTCAATAACCCAGATACCTTGGATTATATTACTTCTACCCGAGACTCTACATCTAGTATCACAACCAACTTGATTGATGGTTTGTTGGAAAACGACCAGTATGGCAATCTCATTCCCTCTATGGCTGAGTCATGGACGGTGTCAAAAGATGGTTTGACCTACACTTATAAAATCCGTCAGGGGGCTAAATGGTACACTTCTGAAGGAGAAGAGTATGCAGATGTAACCGCTCATGACTTTGTGACAGGTCTTAAGTATGCGGCTGATAAAAAGGCTGAAAACTTGTACTTGGTACAAGACTCTATTAAGGGTCTAGCAGACTATGTTGAAGGAAAATCATCTGATTTTGAAACTGTTGGTGTTAAGGCAGTGGATGATTACACTCTACAATATACTCTCAACCAACCTGAAACTTATTGGAACTCTAAAACAACAGCAAGTATCCTTAGTCCTGTAAATGAAGCCTTCTTGAAGTCTCAGGGAGATGATTTTGGAAGTGTGACACCATCAAGTATTTTGTCAAATGGTCCTTACTTGTTTAAATCCTTCACATCCAAATCTTTGATTGAACTTGACAAAAACCCTAATTACTGGGATAAGGATAATGTTAAAATCGAGAAAGTGAAACTCTCATTCTTTGACGGTTCTGATCAAGACAGCATTGCAAGAGGTTTCTTGGATGGTAATTATACAGATGGCCGTATCTTCCCAACAAGTTCAGTCTTTGCTGAACTCAAGAAGGGCAATGAGGACAAGATTACCTACACACCACAAAACTCAGTTACTTTCTATTATCTTTTCAACGTGAATCGTCAAAGCTACAAGCAGACGATGAAACAGTCTGATAAGGAAAAGACAGATTCACGCGCAGCTATGCAAAATAAGGATTTCCGTCAGGCTATCAACTTTGCCTTTGACCGTCATGCTTATGCAGCACAGACAAATGGTGAAGAAGGAGCAGACCGTATCTTGCGTAATACGGTTACACCAAGTGACTTTGTCCAAGTTGGTGATAAGAACTTCGGTGATGTTGTTAATGAGAAAATTGTCAACTATGGTAAAGATTGGGCAAATATCAATCTAAACGATGGTAAGCAAGCCTTCTTGAATCCTGATAAAGCCAAAGAGAAGTTTGCCAAGGCCAAAGAAAGTCTGCAAGCACAGGGAGTAACCTTCCCAATTCATTTGGATATGCCAGTTGACCAGACTGCTAAATTAGATGTGCAACAGGCCGGCTCTTTCAAACAAACAGTGGAAGAAACCCTTGGTAAGGAGAATGTGGTCATCGATGTTATCCAACTTTCTCCAGATGAAAAAGACCAAGCAACCTACTTTGCAGATACAGCAGAACAAAAAGACTACGATATCGACATCTCAGGATGGGGTGGAGACTACTCAGATCCTAAGACTTACCTAGCGATTCTAGACCCAGAGACAGGTTCTCAGTTGAAAAACATGGGCTTGTCTGAAGGAAAAGACAAGGAAGTTAAGGATAAGATTGGTCTTGCTGACTACAAGAAACTCTTGGATCAGGCAGACGCTGAAATCACAGATACTCAAGCTCGCTATGAAAAATATGCTGAAGCCCAAGCTTGGTTGACAGATAGTGCCCTCTTCCTACCAGTTCAAAGTGGTGGAGCCAACCCAATCTTCCGTAAGAGTGTACCGTTTACAGGTCCATTCTCATTCGTTGGTCATAAAGGAAATGCGGACAACTACAAATATGTTGAATTGCAAAAAGAGCCAGTAACTGCTAAACAGTACCAAGAACTCTATGAAAAATGGCTGAAAGAAAAAGCTGAGTCAAATAAAAAAGCTCAGGAAGATTTAGCTAACCATATTCAATGATATTCCTAGTCATGCTTTTCAGTTAATACTCTTCGAAAATCTCTTCAAACCACGTCAGCGTTGCCTTACCGTATATATATGTTACTGACTTCGTCAGTTCTATCTACAACCTCAAAACAGTGTTTTGAGCTGACTTCGTCAGTTTCATCTGCAACCTCAAAACAGTGTTTTGAGCTGACTTCGTCAGTTTCATCTACGACCTCAAAGCAGTGCTTTGAGCAGCCTGCGGCTAGCTTCCTAGTTTGCTCTTTGATTTTCATTGAGTATAAGCATAGTGATAGGATTCAGAAAAAGGCCTTACCAGACGCTTATTGGTTCTGGTAGGGCCTTTTCTTTATTCTTTTAAGTGATAAGAGTAGCTAGCGACAACGACGTCTTGGTGCCAACGAAGGGCGTATTTGAGTTTAAGGCTCATTTGATTGTGTAGAATATTTTGCCAAGGTTTATTAGGGATAAACTGGGGTACCAGGACAGTGACTGTATAGTTCTTTTTCTGGACATCCTCAGAGATCCGTTTGACATACTTGACAGTAGGGGTGATGATGTCACGGTAGCTGGTCTTGATATTTTTCAGAGTAATAGTTGGGAAGTAATCAGCAAATTCTTGGAGAATTTCTTGGTCTTTTTCTGCTGTTTCCTTAGTAGAAATATGCATGGCTAGGACTTCGTCACCGATACTTTGAGCGTAGTTAATGGCTCCGACACTGACTCGGGTGACATTTCCTACTAGGACCAGAACCAGATTGCCGTCGTAAGTACGTTTTTCGATGCCTTCATAGAGTCGCAGTTGTTGAGCTACTTTTTGGTAATGACTGTGAATCGCTAAGAAGAGTAGGGTGAGTACGAGAATAATCGGGAAGAAGGGCCAGATATCACTGAGACGGAAAAAGAGCAGAATCAACACGATAGCGTAGCAAATGATAGCTCCAAGGATATTGGCAAGGGCAGGTTTTAAGAAATTTGCCCCTTTTTCTTTTTTCCAATGGCGAATCATCCCAGTCTGAGATAGGGCAAAGGGCACGAAGACACCGATAGTATAAAGAGGAATCAAACGTTCGGTATTGCCATTAAAAATGAGAAGAAGAATCATAGCCCCAAATGCCAGAGTTAAAATTCCATTGGAGTAGCCTAGGCGGTCTCCTTTTTCCATAAAGAGATGGGGCATGTATTTATTTTTAGCCATATTGTAAGCCAGCATAGGGAAGGCCGAAAAGCCAGTATTTGCAGCTACTGCTAAAATCAAGGCTGTGGAGAATTGGAAGATATAATAGCCAAGGTGACCTAAGAAGGAATTACCAAGGATGCCTTGAGCCATCTGTGAAAGAATAGTTTCTCCGTGTTGAGGCATAATCCCCATCCAGTAGTTTAGGAAGGTAATGCATGCAAAAAGAAAACCTAAAATCAAGGCCATGATGGTCAAGGTCTGAGCAGCATTCTTTTCTTTCGGAGTCTTGAAAAAGGGAACGGCATTTGAAATAGCTTCAACTCCTGTCAGAGAGGCAGAGCCGCTGGTAAAGGCTCTTAGAATGAGAACTATAGACAGGCTCGGAACAGCATGCCCGATAGGAGAAGTTGCCTGATAGCTGAGAGAACCAGTTACTAGTTGAAAGATTCCATAGAGCAGGAGAAAGACAGTACTGATGATAAAGAGATAGACAGGAATCATCAGTGAGCTGGCAGATTCTTTCAAGCCCCGTAAGTTCAAAAGCATAAGCAAGCAAACCAGAAAAATGGAGATGTGAAGGTTGTAAGGGTGGAGGGCAGGGAGAGCTGCTGTGATAGCGTCCGCTCCAGATGATACCGATACCGCCACAGTCAGCATGTAGTCAACCAGCAGACTACCTCCAGCGATCAAGCCTAGCTCGGGAGATAGATTTTCCCGAGTAACCATATAAGCCCCACCACCTTGAGGATAGGCGTGGATGATTTGACGATAGGAAATGGTCAAACTAGCGAGGAGTAAGAGGACAAAAATACCGATAGGGAGGCTCCACCAAATAGCGAGAGGAGAGAGACTGACTAAAACGAGAATGACTTGTTCAGGTCCATAGGCAATAGAAGACAGGGCATCACTGGATAACATTGCAAGTGCCTGCATTTTCCCTAACAATCCCCCTTCGCCGTCTGTGAGAGACTTGAGTGGTCGACCGATAAAGGTATATTTTAATTTTCTAAACATTGTATTTTCCTTTTCTGAAAATTTCAATAAGTGCTATTATACTGCTTTGGGAAAATAGCGTCAAGAGACGACGATGGATTTTAGAATATTTTGTACAGATGAGGAGAGAGGTCAGTTTTTTTGCTATAATAGTAGATAGAAAACGAGGTTAGAAGAGATGATTTTTGATACACATACACACTTGAATGTAGAAGAATTTGCAGGTCGTGAGGCAGAAGAAATTACCTTGGCTGCTGAGATGGGTGTGACACAGATGAATATTGTTGGTTTTGATAAACCGACGATTGAGCGTGCTTTGGAGTTGGTGGATGAGTACGACCAACTCTACGCGACTATTGGTTGGCATCCTACAGAAGCAGGGACTTACACAGAGGAGATTGAAGCCTACTTGCTTGACAAGCTCAAGCACCCAAAGGTAGTTGCCTTGGGTGAGATTGGTTTGGACTACCATTGGATGACAGCGCCAAAAGAGGTGCAGGAGCAGGTTTTTCGCCGTCAAATTCAGCTATCTAAGGACTTGGATTTGCCTTTTGTTGTCCATACCCGTGATGCGCTGGAAGACACCTATGAGATTATCAAGAGCGAGGGCGTTGGTCCTCGTGGTGGTATCATGCATTCTTTCTCAGGAACTCTTGAATGGGCAGAGAAGTTTGTCGCGCTTGGCATGACTATTTCCTTCTCAGGAGTGGTGACTTTTAAGAAAGCAACTGACATCCAAGAAGCAGCTAAAGAGTTACCTTTGGACAAGATTTTGGTGGAAACAGATGCGCCTTACTTAGCACCTGTACCCAAGCGGGGTCGTGAAAATAAAACAGCCTACACTCGCTATGTAGTGGACTTTATCGCCGACTTGCGTGGTATGACGACAGAAGAGCTAGCGGCGGTAACAACTGCAAATGCAGAACGAATTTTTGGATTGGACAGCAAGTAATGAAAGAGAAAATTTCCCAAGTTATCGTGGTTGAAGGTCGCGATGATACGGCCAATCTCAAACGTTATTTCGAGGTAGAGACCTATGAGACACGAGGTTCTGCCATCAATGAGCAGGATCTAGAGCGGATTCAGCGTCTACACCAACGCCATGGAGTCATTGTCTTTACAGACCCAGATTTTAATGGGGAGCGGATTCGCCGCATGATTATGACGGCTATTCCAACAGTTCAGCATGCCTTTCTCAAGCGAGATGAAGCTGTTCCTAAGTCCAAGACCAAGGGGCGTTCTCTGGGAATTGAGCATGCCAGCTATGAAGACCTGAAAACGGCTCTAGCTCAGGTGACAGAACAATTTGAATATGAGAGTCAGTTTGACATCAGTCGTAGCGACTTGATTCGCCTTGGTTTTCTAGCAGGGGCAGACAGCCGTAAGCGACGAGAATATCTAGGAGAGGCTATCCGAATCGGCTATTCTAACGGCAAGCAACTTCTCAAACGCTTAGAGTTGTTTGGGGTCACCTTGGCAGAAGTGGAAGAAGCCATGAAAAGTTATGAGAAAGACACTAAATTGTAGATAATTGTGTTAAAATGAAGGTAGAATATTTGAGTTACTAGGAGATTATATGAAAAATAAAGATACTAAATTACTATTGGTGCTTGCTGCAGTTGGTCTTGTGGTTGCTGGTATTATTTTATATATGAACAATTTTTTCAAAGGTACAAATTTAATTTTTGAAAAGTTATCTCAAGGTGAAGTATTAGCTGGTATAGTCATTGCGTTTCCGACATTAGTCACTTGGAAACAAGCTATTGAACAAAGTAAAGAAAATAAGAAAAATGTGGTGTCTGATAATGTTAGAGATACTGTAAAGTATTATGATAAGCAACTTACTGATCTTGTTGCAGATATTAGTAAGACTAAGGAGTTACCCTTTTATAAGGCTGGTAAAATTGAATATATCATCGATACGTATAATAAGCTGCTAAAGGAATGGAATGGGGTGTTGAAATTAGATATTTCTCTTGACTTTGTTCAAGTGTTGTCTACAATTTGTTCAATAAAATATCCAGAAGGGATAGATAGTCCTGGGAATGAGTTGGCGGAGAATTGGAAATATAATTTGAGCACAGCACTTAAACCAGTTATGAGAGAAATAATATCTTTGAGGAAGGAAGAAGTATTCGGTTCAAAGGAAGTTAAATATTTTAGTTACGTTGAATTTGGCGATATTGGATATGAGATTGAAAAAGTAAAGTTTAAAGATAAGAGATTTGTAGAGTGTACTTTTTCTGCTGATTTTATTGATTCAAATTCATTTGAAGAATGTAAATTTATCAACTGTAGTATCAGTAATGGTCAATTATCTATAGAAAACGAGAAAAAATTACTAAGTAACACGATTATAGGCACATTTAGAGATTCTAATGAGGATGATTTTGCCAATATCAATAATGAGCAATTTCATTCTACATCTGTTTCGGAATATGGAACTGTGTTGGATACCCGAGAAGGAATTATAGCTGATAACTATATTTTAGGCAACAAGTTTTTTGAAATAGAGTCTAATTCAGAAACTAGGAAAGAAGTCTACCAGGATATTATTAATGGATTAATCTCGTACGGCATAGGTATTGATGATAAAATAAATAACAAAAAAATAAGTATTAGTAAAAACTATATAACGGAGACAAATAAATCCGAATTTATTGCTGGAAGTTTATTCTCTGGCTGGAACAGTCTATTTTTAGAGAAAATACAGAAGTCTAGTAATTTCAAATATTATATATTTTGTATTAAGAATAAAAATATTTATAATACAATAGTTTTTGAAAAGGATAATTTTAATAGATTCTTGAAGAAGAAAAATGTAGATAAGACAGGGAAGTATAATTTTTATTTTAATGGTTTTAAAAGTAATGAGGAATAAAGAGTAGATTGATGAGAATTGCAGATTATAGCGTGACCAAGGCAGTGCTGGAGCGTCACGGTTTTACCTTTAAAAAGTCTTTCGGGCAAAATTTCCTGACGGATACCAATATCCTTCAAAAAATCGTGGATACGGCTGAGATTGATGACCAGGTCAATGTTATCGAAATCGGGCCAGGGATTGGTGCCTTGACGGAATTTTTGGCTGAGCGTGCGGCTCAAGTTATGGCCTTTGAGATCGACCACCGTTTGGTGCCTATTTTGGCAGATACCTTGCGTGATTTTGACAATGTGACCGTAGTCAACGAGGACATTCTCAAGGTCGATTTGGCGCAACATATCCAGAATTTTAAAAATCCTGACCTGCCAATCAAGGTAGTGGCTAATTTGCCTTACTACATCACGACGCCCATTCTCATGCACTTGATTGAGAGTGGCATTCCTTTTAGTGAATTTGTCGTCATGATGCAAAAGGAAGTGGCGGATCGCATCTCCGCCCAGCCAAATACCAAGGCTTATGGTAGCTTGTCGATTGCGGTGCAGTATTACATGACTGCCAAGGTTGCCTTTATCGTGCCTCGTACGGTCTTTGTGCCAGCGCCAAATGTGGATTCAGCCATCTTGAAAATGGTCCGCCGTCCAGAGCCAGCTGTAGCAGTGGAAGACGAGAACTTTTTCTTTAAGGTTTCCAAGGCTAGTTTTACCCATCGCCGTAAGACCTTGTGGAATAACTTGACAGGTTACTTTGGCAAGACTGAAGAGGTCAAGGACAAGCTGACCAAAGCTTTAGATCAGGCAGGCTTGTCACCAAGTGTGCGTGGGGAAGCTCTCAGCTTGGCAGAATTTGCCAGCCTAGCAGATGCACTTAAAGGGCAAGGACTCTAAGATGCAGGGACAAATCATTAAAGCCTTGGCTGGGTTCTACTATGTGGAGAGTGAGGGCAAGGTTTATCAGACACGGGCGCGTGGAAATTTCCGTAAAAAAGGTCACACACCCTACGTTGGGGATTGGGTAGATTTCTCTGCGGAGGAAAATTCAGAGGGCTATATTCTCAAGATTCACGAACGGAAAAATAGTCTGGTCCGTCCGCCCATTGTCAATATCGACCAAGCTGTAGTAATCATGTCCGTCAAGGAACCTGAATTTAACAGCAATTTGCTGGATCGGTTCTTGGTTCTCTTGGAGCACAAGGGCATTCATCCCATCGTTTATATTTCTAAAATGGACTTGCTGGAAGATCGGTCAGAATTGGATTTTTACCAACAAACCTATGGTGACATCGGCTATGACTTTGTGACCAGTAAAGAGGAGCTCCTGCCCTTGTTAACAGGCAAGGTTACAGTCTTTATGGGGCAGACAGGTGTTGGGAAATCAACCCTTCTCAATAAAATCGCACCGGACCTTAATCTTGAAACAGGAGAAATCTCAGACAGTCTGGGTCGCGGGCGCCATACCACTCGAGCTGTTAGTTTTTACAACCTTAATGGGGGTAAAATCGCAGATACACCAGGTTTTTCATCTCTGGATTATGAAGTATCAACGGCTGAAGACCTCAATCAGGCATTTCCAGAGATTGACAGTGTCAGCCGAGATTGTAAGTTTCGTACTTGTACCCATACCCATGAGCCAGCTTGCGCGGTTAAGCCTGCTGTTGAAGAGGGTACCATTGCAACCTTCCGTTTTGACAACTACCTGCAATTCCTTAGCGAAATTGAAAATCGCAGAGAAACCTATAAAAAGGTCAGCAAAAAAATTCCAAAATAAGGAGAAACCTATGTCTCAATACAAGATTGCTCCGTCAATTCTGGCAGCAGATTATGCCAACTTTGAACGTGAAATCAAACGCCTAGAAGCAACTGGTGCAGAATATGCCCATATCGATATCATGGATGGGCACTTTGTGCCACAAATCAGTTTTGGTGCAGGTGTTGTCGAAGCTCTTCGCCCTCATAGCAAGATGGTTTTCGACTGCCACATGATGGTAGCTAATCCAGAGCATCATTTAGAAGACTTTGCGCGTGCAGGTGCCGATATCATCAGTATCCATGCGGAAGCAACGCCTCATATTCATGGTGCCCTCCAAAAAATTCGTTCACTCGGTGTTAAGCCTTCAGTCGTTATCAATCCTGGCACACCAGTTGAAGCCATCAAGCACGTCCTTCATCTAGTTGACCAAGTTTTAGTCATGACAGTTAACCCAGGCTTCGGTGGGCAAGCCTTCCTGCCAGAAACCATGGATAAGGTCCGTGAGTTGGTTGACATTCGTGATGAAAAAGGCTTGAACTTTGAGATTGAAGTGGATGGTGGGATTGATGATAAAACTATTGCCCAAGCTAAAGAAGCTGGTGCGACCGTTTTTGTAGCAGGTTCCTATGTCTTTAAGGGAGATGTCAATGAGCGAGTACAAACTCTCAGAAAACAACTGGACTAGGATTGCCGTTTTTGCAGGTGGAGACCGCGGTCATTATCGGACGGACTTTGATGCTTTTGTTGGTGTGGATAGAGGCTCGCTCTGGGTCTTGGAGGAAAACCTTCCTCTTGCTCTAGCGGTTGGAGATTTTGATTCTGTCACTGCAGAAGAGTGTCAGTTGATTCAAAAACGTGCCCAGCATTTTGTTCAAGCCCGACCAGAAAAGGATGATACAGATCTGGAATTGGCTCTCTTGACTATCTTTGAGAAAAATCCTCAGGCTCAGGTCACTATTTTCGGTGCTTTGGGTGGCCGTATTGACCATATGCTGGCTAACGTCTTTCTACCTAGCAATCCCAAGTTGGCGCCTTATATGCGCCAGATAGAAATTGAGGATGGGCAAAACTTAATTGCCTATTGTCCAGAAGGAATCAGTCAGCTAGAACCTCGTTTAGACTATGACTATCTAGCTTTTATGCCAGTTCGGGATAGTCAGCTGACCATTCTCGGAGCCAAGTATGAGTTGACAGAGGAAAATTTTTTCTTTAAAAAAGTGTACGCTTCTAACGAATATATAGATAGGGAAGTGTCGGTGACTTGCCCAGATGGCTATGTGGTCGTGCTACATAGTAAGGACAGGAGGTAGAATGGAAAGTTTACTTGTTCTATTATTGATTGCCAACCTAGCTGGCCTCTTTCTCATTTGGCAAAGACAGGATAAGCAGGAAAAACATCTCAGTAAGAGCTTGGAGGATCAGGCAGATCACTTGTCAGACCAGTTGGATTACCGCTTTGAACAAGCCAGACAAGCCAGCCAGTTAGATCAAAAAGACTTAGAAGTGGCTGTCAGCGACCGTTTGCAAGAAGTGCGAATCGAGTTGCACCAAGGCTTAACTCAGGTACGTCAAGAAATGACTGAGAATCTCCTCCAAACCAGAGACAAGACCGACCAACGTCTCCAAGCCCTGCAGGAATCAAATGAGCAACGTTTGGAGCAAATGCGCCAAACGGTCGAAGAAAAACTAGAAAAGACCTTGCAGACACGCTTGCAGGCCTCCTTTGAGACAGTTTCCAAACAACTGGAGTCTGTCAATCGTGGTCTGGGGGAAATGCAGACTGTTGCCCGCGATGTCGGCGCCCTTAATAAGGTTCTCTCAGGAACCAAGACGAGAGGTATTCTGGGTGAATTGCAACTGGGGCAAATCATCGAAGACATCATGACTCCTGCCCAGTACGAACGAGAATTTGCAACGGTTGAAAACTCCAGTGAACGAGTGGAGTATGCCATCAAGTTACCCGGACAAGGCGACCAGGAATATGTCTACTTACCGATTGACTCCAAGTTTCCACTGGCAGATTATTACCGCTTAGAAGAAGCCTATGAAGCAGGTGATAGAGACGAGATTGAACGCTGTCGCAAGTCACTCCTAGCCAGCGTCAAGCGCTTTGCCAAGGATATCAAGAGCAAGTACATAGCACCACCTCGGACGACCAATTTTGGAGTTTTGTTTGTTCCGACAGAAGGTCTTTACTCAGAAATTGTCCGCAATCCGGTCTTCTTTGATGATTTGAGACGGGAGGAGCAGATTATTGTCGCAGGTCCAAGTACCTTGTCAGCTCTCCTCAATTCCCTATCAGTTGGATTCAAAACTCTCAATATCCAAAAGAGTGCCGACCATATCAGCAAGACTCTTGCCAGTGTCAAGACCGAGTTTGGCAAGTTCGGTGGCATTCTGGTTAAGGCACAAAAACATCTCCAACATGCCTCTGGCAATATTGATGAATTATTAAACCGTCGTACCACAGCTATCGAGCGGACGCTCCGTCACATTGAGTTGTCAGAAGGTGAGCCTGCGCTTGATCTACTCTATTTCCAAGAAAATGAGGAAGAATATGAAGATTAGTCACATGAAAAAAGATGAGCTGTTTGAAGGCTTTTACCTAATCAAGTCAGCTGACCTGAGGCAAACTCGAGCTGGGAAAAACTACCTAGCCTTTACCTTCCAAGATGATAGTGGCGAGATTGAAGGGAAACTCTGGGATGCCCAACCTCATAACGTTGAGGCCTTTACAGCAGGTAAGGTTGTCCACATGAAAGGGCGCCGAGAAGTTTATAACAACACCCCTCAAGTCAATCAAATTACTCTTCGCTTGCCTCAACCTGGCGAACCCAATGACCCAGCTGATTTCAAGGTCAAGTCGCCAGTTGATGTCAAGGAAATCCGTGACTACATGTCGCAAATGATTTTTAAAATTGAAAATCCTGTTTGGCAACGGATTGTCCGAAAGCTCTACACCAAGTATGATAAGGAATTTTACTCCTATCCAGCTGCCAAGACTAATCACCATGCCTTTGAAACGGGTTTGGCCTATCATACGGCAACCATGGTGCGTTTGGCAGATGCTATTAGCGAAGTCTATCCTCAGCTCAATAAGAGCCTGCTCTATGCGGGGATTATGCTGCATGACTTGGCTAAGGTCATCGAGTTGACGGGACCAGACCAGACCGAGTACACAGTGCGAGGTAATCTCCTTGGGCATATTGCTTTGATTGATAGTGAAATTACCAAGACAGTTATGGAACTCGGTATCGATGATACCAAGGAAGAAGTCGTTCTGCTCCGCCACGTCATCCTCAGTCACCATGGCTTACTTGAGTATGGAAGCCCGGTTCGTCCACGCATTATGGAGGCAGAGATTATTCATATGATTGATAATCTGGATGCAAGCATGATGATGATGTCAACAGCTCTTGCTTTGGTGGATAAGGGAGAGATGACCAATAAAATCTTCGCTATGGACAATCGTTCCTTCTATAAACCAGATTTAGATTAATAATTTAAGAAAAATGAGCATTTTTTAGGATAAGAATGTTCGTTTTTTTATGTGAATATGGTATAATAGATAAAATATCAAAATTAAATGAAGTAGGAAATAGAAATGAAATTAAGAAGAAGTGATCGGATGGTTGTCATTTCCAACTATTTGATTAATAATCCTTATAAACTAACTAGTCTCAATACTTTTGCTGAAAAGTATGAATCTGCTAAATCATCCATCTCAGAAGATATCGTCATTATCAAACGCGCCTTTGAGGAAATTGAAATCGGTCATATCCAGACAGTAACTGGTGCTGGTGGTGGTGTCATTTTCACACCATCAATCTCAAGCCATGATGCCAAGGAAATGGTCGAGGACTTGCGTGCCAAGTTGTCAGAAAGTGACCGTATCTTGCCAGGTGGCTATATCTACTTGTCTGATTTGCTTAGCACACCAGCTATCTTAAAAAATATTGGTCGCATTATTGCCAAGAGCTTTATGGACCAAAAAATTGATGCGGTTATGACAGTAGCGACTAAGGGTGTTCCACTTGCAAATGCAGTTGCCAATGTCCTCAATGTTCCTTTTGTTATTGTGCGCCGTGACCTGAAAATTACCGAAGGTTCAACTGTCAGCGTCAACTATGTTTCAGGTTCAAGTGGTGACCGCATTGAGAAAATGTTCCTTTCAAAACGTAGTCTCAAGGCAGGCAGCCGTGTCTTGATTGTGGATGACTTCTTGAAAGGTGGCGGAACTGTCAACGGGATGATTAGTCTCTTGCGTGAGTTTGATTCAGAATTGGCAGGTGTAGCGGTCTTTGCGGACAATGCCCAAGAAGAACGTGAAAAGCAGTTTGACTACAAGTCACTCTTGAAGGTAACCAATATTGATGTCAAGAACCAATCCATCGATGTTGAGGTTGGCAATATCTTTGACGAAGATAAATAAGAGATAGAACTAAAGGTTGGAACGATTGTCCCAGCCTTTCTTTGCAAATAGAATAGAAGGAAGCTTATGAAAACACCATTTATCAATAGAGAAGAGTTAGAAGCGATTGTTGCCGAGTTCCCAACTCCCTTTCACTTGTATGATGAGAAGGGGATTCGTGAGAAGGCAAGAGCTGTCAACCAAGCCTTTTCGTGGAACAAGGGCTTTAAGGAATATTTTGCGGTTAAGGCTACTCCAACCCCAGCTATCTTAAAAATTCTCCAAGAGGAAGGATGTGGCGTGGATTGCTCTAGTTATGTAGAGCTTTTGATGAGTCATAAACTGAATTTCCCTGGTTCTGAGATTATGTTCTCTTCAAACAACACGCCAGACAAGGAATATGCCTATGCGCGTGAATTGGGTGCGACCATTAACTTGGATGCCTTTGAAGATATTGAACATCTGGAGCGAGCAGCAGGTATTCCAGAAATCATCTCATGTCGTTATAATCCTGGAGGCGTTTTCGAACTGGGGACAGACATCATGGACAATCCTGGCGAGGCTAAGTTCGGCATGACCAAGGACCAGCTCTTTGAAGCTTTTGCTATCTTGAAGGAAAAAGGAGCCAAGACTTTTGGGATTCACTCCTTCCTAGCGTCCAATACCGTTACCCATCTCTATTATCCAGAGTTGGCTCGTCAGCTTTTTGAATTGGCTGTTGAAATCAAGGAAAAGTTGGGCATTTCGCTAGACTTTATCAATCTTTCTGGCGGTATTGGTGTCAACTATCGTCCAGACCAGGAGCCAAATGATATCGCCTTGATTGGTGAGGGAGTTCGTAAGGTGTATGAAGAGGTTCTTACGCCAGCAGGTCTTGGTCAGGTCAAGATTTTTACCGAATTAGGTCGTTTTATGTTGGCACCTCACGGTGCTTTGGTCACAAAAGTTACCCATAAGAAGAAAACCTACCGTACCTATCTAGGTGTGGATGCATCAGCAGTCAACCTTATGCGTCCAGCCATGTATGGAGCCTACCATCATATCACCAATCTGACACATCCAGATGGACCAGCTGAAGTGGTCGATGTAGTCGGTTCACTCTGTGAAAACAATGATAAATTTGCAGTGAATCGCGAACTGCCTCATACAGAAATCGGTGATTTGCTGGTAATTCATGATACAGGTGCCCACGGTTTTTCAATGGGCTACCAGTACAATGCCAAACTTCGTTCTGCGGAAATCCTCTATACTGAAGAAGGAAAAGCCCGTCAAATCCGCCGTGCAGAGCGCCCTGAGGACTATTTTGCAACCTTGTATGGCTTTGATTTTGAAGAATAAAATGATAAGTAATTGAAAATGAAATTGAAAAACAGATTGCTTTCTAAAAAATAGGCAAAAATCTTGTTTTTCTTTCAAGTCGTGATATAATAAAACTATAAAACGTTTTCAAGGAAGGTAACGATATGTCTGAAGAAACAATTGATTATGGACAAGTGACAGGAATGGTGCATTCGACAGAAAGCTTTGGGTCAGTAGATGGCCCTGGTATTCGCTTTATTGTCTTTTTGCAGGGCTGTCATATGCGTTGCCAGTATTGCCATAACCCGGACACTTGGGCTATGGAGTCCAATAAATCACGTGAACGGACGGTAGATGATGTCTTGACAGAGGCCTTGCGTTATCGCGGTTTCTGGGGAAATAAGGGTGGGATCACAGTCAGTGGAGGAGAAGCCCTCTTGCAGATTGATTTCCTGATTGCCCTCTTCACCAAGGCTAAGGAACAAGGAATCCACTGTACCTTGGATACCTGTGCCCTTCCTTTCCGTAATAAACCACGTTACCTTGAGAAGTTTGACAAACTCATGGCTGTCACTGACTTGGTCCTCTTGGATATCAAGGAAATCAACGAAGAACAGCACAAGTTTGTCACTAGTCAAACCAATAAAAATATCTTGGCTTGTGCCCAGTATCTATCAGATATTGGAAAACCTGTCTGGATTCGCCACGTGCTAGTTCCAGGATTGACAGATAGAGATGATGACTTGATTGAACTTGGTAAGTTCGTCAAGACCCTCAAAAATGTTGATAAGTTTGAAATTCTACCTTATCACACCATGGGTGAGTTCAAATGGCGTGAACTGGGAATTCCATATTCCCTCGAAGGGGTTAAACCACCAACAGCAGACCGCGTCAAGAACGCTAAAAAACTCATGGATACCGAAAGTTATCAAGACTATATGAAACGTGTACATGGATAAAAAGAAGCCTGATGGAAACATCGGGCTTTTGATACTCAATGAAAATCAAAGAGCAAACTAGGAAGCTAGCCGCAGGTTGCTCAAAGCACTGCTTTGAGGTTGTAGATAAGACTGACGAAGTCAGTAACACATCTACGGCAAGGCGAAGCTGACGTGGTTTGAAGAGATTTTCGAAGAGTATGACTTGCAAAAAAGACTTAGCAAACTAGCTAAGCCTTTTTCTTCTTATCTCGAACGTTGTTTTCCAGCGTTGCGATTTTTGTGTTTTTTCTTGCTTGTGATAGCAGTTGGTTGTTCAGGAGTAACGTCTTTTCGTCCACTTGGTGTAGAGAAAGCACGTGCTTTTGGTGGGTTCTTGGCTAGTTCTTCACGGACTTTTTTGCGAAGTTTTGGACGAACGATATAGTTGACGATAAACTGTTGGAGAATCATCATGAAACCACCGACAACCCAGTAAAGTGTGACACTAGCTGGTGAGAAGAGGGAGAAGACGACGATCATGAGTGGGCTCATGTAAATCATTTTCTTGATTTGTTCTCTTTGCATTTCATCTTCTACTCCGTGAAGTGAAAGGAGCGATTGAAGATAGTAAAGAATACCAGCGAAGGCAACCAAAATCATACTTGGAGAACCTAGAGGAATTCCTAGGTAGCTTGCTTGAGCAACACCTTCAGTATGTTGGGCAGCAAAGTAGATAGCAGAGAAGAAAGGCATTTGAAGGAGGATAGGGAAACATCCTACACCACCAAACATGCTGATGCCGTGCTCTTTTTGAGCGGCAAAGAGGGCTTGTTGGGCTTCTAGTTTTTCTTCTTGAGTGGTTGCTTCTTTGAGACGAGTTTGGTGTGGTTCAAGGACGTGTTTGAGGGCGTTCATCTTTTCAGAGTGAAGTGTCGCCTTCCATGATTGGTAAATACCAAGTGGCAAGATGATCAAGCGCACGATAATGGTCACGATAATGATAGCGACACCAAAGCCTAGACCTTTATCAGTAGCGAAGTACTTGATAGCTTCTCCCATCGGGGCACCTAAGAAATCCCAAACGGGACCAATTGGCTTACCTGTTGCTTTATCAATTTGAACGCAACCTGTCAAGACTAATAGCATAGCTACTCCCATAGCTGAGAGTGCAAAACGTTTAATAGTTTTCAATGTGTTCATTCCTTCTTTTAAAAATAATACCTTTCTATTCTACTGTTTTTTTACAAAATATACAATAGTTCTAGAGACCTAATTTGCGATTTTAAAGTCAGGGTAAGGAGGAAAGTTGCTTAGTTTGACATCTAAGTAGCTGACTTTTGAAAAAGGTGTTGGTCCTTTGCGGATTTCTTGGATAAATTTTGCCATGGTAGCAGATGAGTCTGCTTGGGCTAAAATTTCCACTGTGCCATCGTCGTTATTCCATACTCGACCTGTGATGCCACCAATTTCAAGTGCCAGGCTGTAAACACCCCAACGAAAGCCGACTCCTTGCACCCTGCCTTGGGCAATCATTCTAACCTTTTGCATACCAAACCCCTTTGATTGTGTTATAATATTTCTATGACTATTATAACCTCAAAAGCCAATTCTGTGGTAAAAAATGCCAAGAAATTACACCAAAAAAAATACCGCAAGTCTGCTTATTTGATTGAAGGCTGGCACTTGTTTGAAGAAGCTGTTCAAGCTGGAGTGACTATTGAGAAAATCTTTGCCCTAGAAAGTTACCGAGATCAGTTAGCTATTTTTCCGCAAACTGTCTGGGTGTCAGAGGATATTTTGCTAGATTTGGCGGATTCTCAGACTCCACAGGGAATTGTTGCCGTAGTTCAAAAAGAAGAAATAGGACAAGTTGATTTGAGTCAGGGCAAGTTCTTGTTTTTGGAAGATGTGCAAGATCCTGGTAATGTGGGAACTATCATTCGGACTGCGGATGCAGCAGGTTTTACTGGAGTGATTGTTTCAGATAAGTCGGCAGATATCTACAGTCTCAAGACCCTACGTTCTATGCAAGGCAGTCATTTTCATCTGCCTATTTACCGGATGTCGAGTCAAGCACTTCTTAAGGAAACCAAAGAGGCAGCTATCCCAGTGCTAGCAACAACCTTATCTAAAGTTTCTGTTGATTACAGAGAACTGCCTCCTATAGAAAATTTTGTACTAGTCATGGGAAATGAGGGGCAAGGAATTAGTCCCCTTATGGCTGAAAGTGCAGACCAGTTGGTCCACATTAGTATGAAGGGGCAGGCGGAGAGTCTCAATGTTGCCGTTGCAGCCGGTATTTTAATTTTCCATTTAAGCTAATTTTAACTTTCTTTGTTATAATCAAGGAAAGATATTCATTGAAAAGGAGAAAAGATGAATCACACTATTATTCACGACCGCACAGGTCTCAATCAATTTTATGCTAAGGTTTATGCCTTTGTTGGTCTGGGGATTGCACTATCCGCTTTGGTATCAGGCCTTATGTTGACGGTCTTTCAGTCTCAGTTGGTTTACTTTTTGATGCAGGGGCGTCTCTGGTTGACCATTGCTACTTTTGCAGAGCTAGCTCTGGTCTTTGTTGCCAGCAGTATGGCTTCAAGGAATAGTCCAGCGGCTCTTCCAGTATTTTTACTTTACTCAGTATTAAACGGCTTTACCCTTAGTTTTGTGGTGGCCTTCTATACTCCGGGCACAGTTTTATCCGCCTTTGTGTCGAGCGCCCTTCTCTTCTTTGTCATGGCGGCAGTTGGCATGTTCACCAAGAAAGATTTGAGTGGCCTGGGTCGGGCTATGATGGCAGCTCTTATCGGTTTGCTGATTGCCATGGTAGTCAATATTTTCTTGGCTAGCGGTTTCTTTGATTATATGATCAGCGTAGCCATGGTTTTGGTTTTCTCAGGGTTGATTGCTTGGGACAACCAAAGAATTCGTCTCGCTTATGAACAATCACAAGGCCGTGTAGCGACAGGTTGGGTTGTGTCAATGGCTCTCAGTATCTATCTTGATTTTATCAATCTCTTCCTAAGTATTCTACGTATCTTCGGTCGCAATGACTAAAAGGTTCATGACATCAGTGTTCGAAGGAGCGCTGATTTTTTTTATATTTGGTCTTTTCTTTTCTTGGAAATAGGTGTATAATGCTTTTAATTAATTTTTGAGGAGTAGTTTATGAAGAAAAGTTTTATTCATCAACAAGAAGAGATTTCCTTTGTCAAAAACACTTTTACCCAGTATTTGAAAGATAAGTTAGAAGTTGTCGAAGTTCAAGGTCCTATCTTGAGCAGGGTCGGTGACGGGATGCAGGATAATTTATCAGGTGTTGAGAATGCCGTATCGGTCAAGGTTCTCCAAATCCCTGATGCTACTTATGAAGTGGTGCACTCCCTTGCTAAATGGAAACGCCATACTTTGGCTCGTTTTGGTTTCGGTGAGGGAGAAGGTCTTTTTGTCCACATGAAGGCCCTTCGTCCAGACGAAGATTCGCTGGATGCGACCCACTCTGTTTATGTTGACCAGTGGGACTGGGAGAAGGTTATCCCAAATGGTAAACGTAATATCGCTTATCTAAAAGAAACAGTTGAGAAGATCTACAAGGCTATTCGTCTTACTGAGCTAGCTGTTGAAGCCCGCTATGACATTGAATCAATCTTGCCAAAACAAATCACTTTTATCCACACAGAAGAGTTGGTAGAACGCTACCCAGACTTGACACCAAAAGAGCGTGAAAATGCTATTTGTAAAGAATTTGGAGCAGTCTTCTTGATTGGTATCGGTGGTGAATTACCAGACGGTAAACCGCACGATGGACGTGCACCAGACTACGATGACTGGACAAGTGAGTCTGAAAATGGCTACAAGGGTCTAAATGGTGATATTCTTGTCTGGAATGAATCTTTAGGTGGGGCCTTTGAGTTGTCTTCTATGGGAATCCGTGTAGATGAAGAAACGCTTCGCCGTCAGGTTGCCATCACAGGTGATGAAGACCGTTTAGAATTGGAATGGCACAAGGCTTTGTTGAATGGTCTATTCCCATTGACAATCGGTGGAGGAATTGGACAATCTCGGATGGCCATGTTCCTACTTCGCAAGAAACACATCGGAGAAGTGCAAACAAGTGTTTGGCCTCAAGAAGTTCGCGATACTTACGAAAATATTTTATAGAGAATCGAACCGCAAGGTTCGGTTTTCTTTCTCTTTTTGCCTATAATTTGGTATAATAAACGGTATGAAAATCGTATCAGGAATCTATGGGGGACGTCCCCTCAAGACACTAGAAGGCAAGACGACAAGACCCACTTCGGATAAGGTTAGGGGAGCTATTTTTAACATGATTGGTCCCTACTTTGAAGGGGGACGAGTCTTGGACCTTTATGCAGGTAGTGGTGGTTTATCTATCGAGGCAGTATCGCGTGGCATGTCCAGCGCTGTTTTGGTGGAGCGAGACCGTAAGGCTCAGGCTATCGTGGCTGAAAATATTCAGATGACCAAGGAAGTTGGGAAATTTCAACTTCTCAAAATGGATGCAGAAAGGGCATTGGAGCAGGTATCTGGGGAATTTGACCTCATTTTCTTAGACCCTCCTTATGCCAAGGAACAAATCGTAGCAGATATTGAAAAAATGGCTGAGAAAGAGCTTTTTTCTGAAGATGTCATGGTCGTGTGTGAGACGGATAAGGCCGTTGAACTTCCAGAAGAAATTGCCTGCCTGGGCATCTGGAAGGAAAAGATTTATGGAATTAGTAAGGTGACAGTCTATGTCAGATAAGATTGGCTTATTCACAGGCTCATTTGATCCGATGACAAATGGGCATCTGGATATCATTGAACGGGCGAGCAGACTTTTTGATAAGCTCTATGTCGGTATTTTTTTTAATCCCCACAAACAAGGATTTCTCCCTATCGAAAATCGTAAACGGGGGTTAGAAAAGGCTGTGAAACATTTGGAAAATGTTGAAGTCGTGTTTTCCCATGATGAATTGGTGGTTGATGTTACAAAAAGACTGGGGGCTACTTTCCTAGTGCGAGGCTTGAGAAATGCGTTGGATTTGCAATATGAAGCCAGTTTTGATTACTACAATCATCAGCTGTCTCCTGATATAGAGACCATTTATTTACATAGCCGACCTGAACATCTTTATATCAGTTCATCAGGTGTTAGAGAACTTTTGAAATTTGGTCAGGATATTGCCTGCTATGTTCCCGAGAGTATTTTGGAGGAAATAAGAAATGAAAAAAAAGATTAGATGGCCCTTATACGTCATTGCGGCCTTGATTGTGACTTTCTTGGCGTTTGTAGTGCCCTTGCCCTATTATATAGAGGTTCCAGGTGGTTCAGAAGATATTCGCCAAGTCCTTAAAGTAAATGACACAGAAGATAAGGAAGCTGGTGCCTATCAATTCGTTACGGTTGGTGTCCAACATGCCACTTTAGCTCATATGATTTATGCATGGTTGACGCCTTTTACAGATATTCGTAGTGCTCAGGAGACTACAGGTGGCTCTTCCGATGTTGAATTTATGCGGATCAATCAATTCTACATGCAAACATCGCAAAATATGGCCAAATATCAAGGGCTAAAAACAGCTGGTAAAGATATCGAACTCAAATACCTTGGGGTTTATGTCTTGACTGTGACGGATAATTCGACCTTTAAAGGGATTCTCAACATCTCTGATACGGTCACAGCAGTCAATGATCAAACCTTTGACAGTTCCAAAGACTTGATTGATTACGTCAATTCTCAAAAACTAGGGGACTCCGTCAAGGTCACCTATGAAGAGGATGGGCAAACCAAGTCTGCAGAAGGTAAGATTATCACCTTGGAAAATGGCAAAAATGGGATTGGAATCGGCTTGATTGACCGTACAGAAGTGACCAGTGATGTCCCAATTCGCTTTTCAACAGCTGGTATCGGTGGTCCAAGTGCAGGTCTCATGTTTAGTCTGGCCATCTATACCCAAATAGCTGACCCTGGCCTTCGTAATGGCCGTATTGTTGCCGGTACAGGAACCATTGACCGTGATGGGAATGTGGGGGACATTGGAGGTATTGATAAGAAAGTTGTAGCTTCGGCTAGAGAAGGTGCTGCGATTTTCTTTGCTCCAGATAACCCTGTTAGCGAAGAAGAACAAAAAGCGCATCCGGATGCGAAAAATAACTACCAAACAGCCCTAGAAGCAGCCAAAACAATCAAGACAGATATGAAAATCGTGCCTGTTAAAACCCTACAAGATGCAATTGATTACTTGAAAAACAATCCCTAGTTTTTAAGTGAAGTTTCTAAACTAGCGCACAAACAGAGAAGATGGTATAATAGTCAAATGGTTCAATTATTATTCACTCTAAGCAGTCATATGCTCTTTATTTATGTGAGTTTTTACCTTTTAAAGGATCTTGTTAGATGGGAAAAGGTTTTAAAAGTGACAACTGAGAATACAGGAAAAGTTCGTTTACTAGTAGCCTTTTTCAGTATTGTAATGGGCTACATCATGAGTTCTTTCTTTATCAGCCTATATCAGTTGTGGCAAGAAGCGCTTAGAGGATTATTATAAAATCAAGAATAAAGGAAATAAGTATGGAAAAAATTGTGGTTCAAGGTGGCGATAATCGTCTGGTAGGAAGTGTTACGATCGAAGGAGCAAAGAATGCAGTCTTGCCCTTGTTGGCAGCGACAATTCTAGCAAGTGAAGGAAAGACTGTTTTGCAGAACGTTCCTATCTTGTCAGATGTTTTCACTATGAATCAGGTGGTTCGTGGTTTAAATGCCAAGGTGGATTTTAATGAAGAAGATCATCTTGTTGAGGTGGACGCGACTGGCGATATCACTGAGGAAGCTCCTTACAAGTATGTCAGCAAGATGCGTGCATCTATTGTTGTCTTGGGACCAATTCTTGCCCGTGTAGGTCATGCCAAGGTATCCATGCCAGGTGGTTGTACGATTGGTAGCCGCCCTATTGATCTGCATTTGAAAGGTCTAGAAGCTATGGGGGCTAAGATTAGTCAGACAGCTGGTTATATCGAAGCCAAGGCTGATCGCTTACATGGAGCTCATATCTACATGGACTTCCCAAGTGTTGGTGCTACGCAGAACTTGATGATGGCAGCGACTCTAGCTGATGGGGTGACAGTGATTGAAAATGCTGCGCGTGAGCCTGAGATTGTTGACCTAGCCATTCTCCTCAATGAAATGGGAGCTAAGGTTAAGGGTGCTGGTACAGAGACCATTACCATTACCGGTGTTGAGAAACTTCATGGTACGACTCACAATGTAGTCCAAGACCGTATCGAAGCAGGAACCTTTATGGTAGCTGCTACCATGACTGGTGGTGATGTCTTGATTAAAGACGCTGTCTGGGAGCACAACCGTCCCTTGATTGCCAAGTTGCTTGAAATGGGAGTGGAAGTGACAGAGGAGACTGAAGGGATTCGAGTTCGCTCTCAACTAGAAAATCTAAAAGCTGTTCATGTGAAAACCTTGCCCCACCCAGGATTTCCAACAGATATGCAGGCTCAATTTACAGCCTTGATGACCGTCGCAAAAGGGGAATCAACTATGGTGGAGACAGTTTTCGAAAATCGTTTCCAACATCTAGAAGAAATGCGTCGCATGGGCTTGCACTCTGAGATTATCCGTGATACAGCTCGTATTGTTGGTGGTCAACCTTTGCAGGGGGCAGAAGTTCTTTCAACTGACCTTCGTGCCAGCGCAGCCTTGATTTTGACTGGTTTGGTAGCACAAGGAGAAACTGTAGTTGGTAAATTGGTTCACTTGGATAGAGGTTACTACCGTTTCCATGAGAAGTTGGCGCAGCTAGGTGCTAAGATTCAGCGGATTGAGGCAAGTGATGAAGATGAATAAGAAATCAAGCTACGTAATCAAGCGTTTACTTCTAGTCATTTTGGTACTGTTTTTGGGTGCTTTAGCCCTAGGAATCGGTTTAATGGTAGGTTATGGAATCTTGGGCAAGGGTCAAGATCCATGGGCTATCCTGTCTCCGGCAAAATGGCAGGAATTAATTCATAAATTTACAGGAAATTAGGCTGGAGAACCAGTCTTTTTCTAGAGATAAGGAGAAAAATGGATAAAAAAACAAGACAGACACTGATCGGACTGCTAGTGTTATTACTCTTATCTGCGGGAAGCTATTATATCAAGCAGATGCAGTCGACAGCTAATAGTCCCAAAACCAAACTTAGTCAGAAAAAACAAGCGTCTGAAGCTCCTAGTCAAGCATTGGCAGAGAGTGTCTTAACAGACTCAGTCAAGAGTCAAATAAAAGGGAGTCTGGAGTGGAATGGCTCAGGTGCTTTTATCGTCAATGGTAATAAAACAAATCTAGATGCCAAGGTTTCAAGTAAGCCCTACGCTGATAATAAAACAAAGACAGTGGGCAAGGAAACAGTGCCAACCGTAGCAAATGCCCTCTTGTCTAAGGCTACTCGTCAGTACAAGAATCGTGAAGAAACTGGGAATGGTTCGACTTCTTGGACTCCTCCAGGCTGGCATCAGGTCAAGAATCTAAAGGGATCTTATACCCATGCGGTCGATAGAGGTCACTTGTTAGGCTATGCCTTAATCGGTGGATTGGATGGTTTTGATGCCTCGACAAGCAATCCTAAAAACATTGCTGTTCAAACAGCCTGGGCAAATCAGGCACAAGCCGAGGATTCGACTGGTCAAAACTATTATGAAAGCTTGGTGCGTAAAGCCTTAGACCAAAACAAGCGTGTCCGTTACCGTGTAACCCTTTACTATGCTACAAACGATGATTTAGTTCCTTCAGCTTCACAGATTGAAGCCAAGTCTTCAGACGGAGAATTGGAATTTAATGTTCTAGTCCCCAATGTTCAAAAGGGACTTCAACTGGATTACCGAACTGGAGAAGTGACTGTTACTCAGTAAAATATAAAATAAACTCCTATGTCCCTTGTGGATGTAGGAGTTCTTCTTTTTACTAGTTTCAGCAGGGCTACAATAGACATGGATACTCAATGAAAATCAAAGCGGAAACTAGGAAGTTAGCTGCAGGTTGCTCAAAACACTATTTTGAGGTTGTAGATGAAGCTGACGTAGTTTGAAGAGATTTTCGAAGAGTATGAGAAAAAATAATATGTACTAGATTAGATTTTGTGATATAATGAAGGATAAGATACTATTTTAGGAGAAGAACTATGGAAGACCCAAGTAGTCAGAATTTGTTGCTACAATTTGTTTTATTGTTTATCTTGACGGTGTTAAATGCCTTTTTCTCAGCCACAGAAATGGCCATGGTGTCACTAAACCGTGCGCGGGTTGAACAAAAGGCAGAAGAAGGAGATAGACGTTATATCCGTCTACTGAAGGTACTAGAAAATCCTAACCACTTTTTATCAACCATTCAAGTAGGGATTACCCTGATTACGATCTTATCTGGGGCGAGTTTGGCAGAAACTTTGGGACGAGAAATTGCATCTTGGCTTGGAAATGGCGAAACAGCTTATGCCATTGCAAGTTTTCTATCTTTAGCATTTTTGACTTATATTTCCATCGTTTTTGGGGAATTGTATCCTAAGAGAATCGCTCTTAATCTAAAGGATGCCTTGGCGATTCGTACAGCGCCAGTTATCATTGGACTTGGGAAACTAGTTAGTCCCTTTGTTTGGCTCTTGTCTGCATCTACCAATCTCTTGAGTCGCTTGACTCCTATGACCTTTGACGATGCTGACGAAAAAATGACCCGTGATGAAATTGAGTACATGCTGACAAATAGTGAAGAAACACTAGATGCTGACGAAATTGAAATGTTACAAGGAATCTTTTCACTGGACGAATTAATGGCCAGAGAAGTCATGGTTCCTCGAACGGATGCCTTTATGGTCGATATTCAGGATGATAGTCAAACCATCATCCAAAGTATTTTAAAACAAAATTATTCTCGTATCCCTGTCTATGATGGGGATAAGGACAATGTGATTGGGATTATTCACACCAAGAGTCTCCTTAAGGCGGGCTTTGTGGACGGTTTTGACAATATTGTTTGGAAGAAAATCTTACAAGATCCACTTTTTGTTCCTGAAACTATTTTTGTGGATGACTTGTTAAAAGAACTTCGCAACACCCAAAGACAAATGGCAATCTTGCTGGATGAATACGGTGGGATGGCTGGTTTGGTGACCCTAGAAGACCTCTTAGAGGAAATCGTTGGGGAAATCGATGACGAAACAGATAAAGCGGCAATAGATGTTCATCAAATCGGTGAGGATACTTACATTGTTCAAGGTACCATGAATCTCAATGATTTTAATGACTACTTTGATGTTGAACTGGAAAGTGATGACGTTGATACCATCGCTGGTTACTATTTGACAGGAGTGGGGACCATTCCAACGACTGAGAAACTCAGTTATGAATTAGTCAGCCAAAACAAACAGCTTATCCTAACCAATGATAAGGTAAAAAATGGACGTGTTACAAAGGTAAAAGTCCAAATTACCGAAGTTGAAATAGAAGAAGAAACAGAGTAAACTAGAGGCTTTTGTCACCAGGCGTGACAAAGCTTTTTTCAGTTGATTTCAAAATGGAATTGTGTTCTCGAAAAACTCAGCCCCAACCTAGTTCCAAAAGTTTTTTAAAGTTATCCTTTTTTATCATGAAATAAAAATAAAAAAGCCCTATTTTACGGGCTTTTTGTCTTGATAAATTCCGATAAATTCGGTATTGAAAGGCGGTAGACGGATTTGAACCGACGATCAAGCTTTTGCAGAGCCGTGCCTTACCACTTGGCTATACCGCCTTAACGTTTATTATTATACCTTGAAAATGATTTTCAGTCAATAGCTTTTTCAGATTTTTTGTGTCAATAAGCCTAAATATTCTGAAAATTCGTTTACTTTTCTTGAAATCTATGATATAATTGATGATAACCTATACTTTATTTATAAGAGGAGTAAATAAATGAAAAAAAGTCAAGTGCTTGCTGTAGCGGGAGCTACCTTATTAGCGTCAGGAGTTCTAGCTGCGTGTTCAAACACTAGTTCAAATAATGCTAAACTAGCAAAAGATTACCAATATGTTTATCAAACAGATCCAGAAACCTTGGATTATATCGTCAGCAATATCGATTCAACATCATTCGTCACAACAAATGCTGTAGATGGTTTGTTGGCTAATGATAAATATGGTAACCTGGTTCCTTCTATTGCTGAATCATGGACAGTTTCAAAAGATGGTTTGACTTATACCTATAAAATCCGTAAGGATGCTAAATGGGTGACAGCAGAGGGAGAAGAATACGCTCCTGTAACTGCTAAAGACTTCGTTACTGGTTTGAAACACGCCGTAGATGGAAAATCAAAAGGACTTTCAATCGTTAGCTCTTCTATTAAAGGATTAGAAGCATATATCAAGGGTGAAACAAGTGATTTTTCAACCGTTGGAGTAAAAGCACTCGATGATCAAACACTAGAATATACCTTGAACCAGCCAGAAACTTTCTGGAATGACAAGACAACTAGTGGTGTTTTGATGCCGGTTAATGAAGAATTCTTAACTTCAAAAGGGGAAGGTTTTGGTGCCCCAACCGATGCTAATTCTATTCTTTATAACGGTCCATTTGTCTTAAAATCTGTAACTCCAAAATCATCTATCGAGATGGCTAAAAATGATGCTTACTGGGACAAAGAAAATGTAAAAATTGAGAACGTTAAGTTCACTTTCTGGGATGGTAAGGACCAAGATGTGATTGCTAAAGGTTTTGCTGATGGTCAATATAGCAAGGCTCGTATCTTCCCTACAAGTTCGACATATGAAAAATATGCAGCTGACTTCAAAGATAACATTTACTTTAACGAACCAGGTGCGGGTGTTGCAACTGTCAGCTTGAACTATGGCCGTACAACCTATAATCATACTGCCAAAACAAGTGATGCTCAAAAGACATCTACTCAGAAAGCATTGCTAAACAAGGAATTCCGTCAAGCCTTGAACTTTGCGGTAGATCGCAATTCTTACTCAGCTCAAACAAATGGTACTGATGGAGCTGCAGTAGCCATCCGTAATACATTCGCACCATATAATCTTCAAGTTGGTAAGAAAACATTTGGTGAATTGGTACAAGATAGCTTGGCTAAGACAAATTCTTCTACTTGGTCAAACGTATCTCTAGCAGATTCTCAAAATGGCCTTTACAATGAAGAAAAAGCGAAAGAAGTCTTTGCTAAAGCTAAATCAAGCCTACAAGCTGAAGGAGTTGAATTCCCAATTCACTTGGATGCCTTGGTTATCCAAGAATCAACAGCGGTTGTAAACCGTGTTCAATCATTGAAACAATCAATTGAAAAAGTATTGGGTTCAGATAATGTTGTTGTAGACTTACAACAAATGACTCAAGCGGAAGCTTTACCAATTTCATTTAGCGCTCCAACAGCTAAAGAGCAAGACTGGGATATCCATACCTTGCTAGGATGGAACCCTGACTATCAAGATCCTTCTACTTTCTTGGATCAATTCGTCCTTAAGGGAGGAAGCACTCGTCTTTACCTTGGTATTGACCAAAACACAGATGCATCAGTAGTAAGCAAACTTGGTTTAGCTGACTATGGAAAATTACTTGATGACGCAAACAGCGAAAACCAAGATGTTCAAAAACGTTATGAAAAATACGCGGTGGCACAAGCTTGGTTGACTGACAATGCTTTGACAATTCCAGTAATGGCTTCTCCAAAAGAAACAGCCGTTTCATATGTTTCAAAAGTTCTACCATTTAGCTCTTCATATTCAGTAGCCGGCCTTAAAGGTGAAAATTCAGGATACTTGAAGTACACTGAAGTTGGTGAAAAAGCAATCACCAAAGAAGAGTATGAAAAAGCTCGTGAAAAATGGTTGAAAGAAAAGACTGAGTCAAACGAGAAAGCTCAAAAAGAATTGGCAAGTCATGTGAAGTAAATAATTTTCAATAGAACTTTCTCTCCATGAGGAGAAGGTTCTTTTGGGATTTTTAAAGGAAATGATATGAAAAAATATATTTTTATGCGTGTTTTGCGGTCATTGGTTTCTATCTTCTTAGTAACAACCTTGACTTACACGATTATCTATACAATGGTTCCTCGAAAATTGATTTTCAAACAGGATACCAACTATAACAAGATTGCTACAACTGCTGATAAACGTGATAACTATGAGAATACCGTTTATGAGCGTATGGGCTATATCGAGTACTACGATACCAAAGAGTTGCAAGAAAAAGCTAGCCAGATGGATGCTTCTGTAACAGTTGAAGCCAATGATACCAACAAGGCTATCTATGAAAAATACATCAAACAAATCGGTCATGGTTGGACCCTGGGAGAATTTACTGAAAGTGGCCAATTCTACGCTACGCGTGAAATCCCGATTTTTGAACGTGTTTTTCACTTCTATGCTAACTTGATTGACATTGATCATACAAATAAAATTCAAGACCCTGAAAATCCAGACTTGAAACGTTACCTTCGTTTTGAAAACGATCCAGCGATCGGATGGTCCTTGGTCGGTTCAGGAACAAAACACAAATATCTCTTGTACTTCAACAGTCAGTTCCCGTTTGTGCATCAAAACTTTGTGAACATTAATTTAGGTGACTCTTATCCAACCTATGCTAATAGCCCTGTTTTACAGGTCATTACTCAAGGACAAGGGCAAACAAAAACATCTCAAGTTCAGTTCCCAACAGGTAAGAAAACTTCTTCTGTAAATATTTACTCAAGAACCTACAAATCGCCTAGTCAGGCTGATTCTCGTGAAGTAGCTAACTATGGGAAAGATGACCCATATACTGCAACTGAAAGCAACTACCAATATCCTTCTATGATTGCTAGCTCTGCAGTCGTTGGATTGATTGGTTTGGTGATTTCTTATGCGATTGCCGTGCCACTTGGTTCAGCTATGGCTCGCTTCAAGAATACTTGGATTGATAGCTTCTCAACAGGGTTTTTGACCTTCTTGATGGCCCTTCCAACCATTGCCTTGGTTTACATTGTTCGTTTGATTGGATCATCAATTGGTCTTCCAGATTCATTCCCTATTTTGGGTGCTGGAGATTGGCGTTCGTATGTTTTACCAGCAGTGATTCTTGGTTTGTTGGGTGCTCCTGGTACAGCTATTTGGATTCGTCGTTACATGATTGACTTGCAATCACAGGACTTTGTTCGTTTTGCTCGTGCCAAAGGTTTGTCTGAAAAAGAAATTTCAAACAAACACATCTTTAAAAATGCCATGGTTCCGCTGGTTTCAGGAATTCCTGGTGCCGTTATCGGGGTTATTGGTGGTGCAACCCTTACTGAAACAGTCTTCGCCTTCCCAGGTATGGGTAAAATGTTGATTGACTCTGTAAAAGCATCTAATAACTCTATGGTCGTTGGTCTTGTCTTCATCTTTACATGTATTTCTATCTTCTCACTTCTTTTGGGAGATATTTGGATGACTATTATTGACCCACGTATTAAATTGACTGAGAAAGGAGGCAAATAATGTCTACAATCGATAAAGAAAAATTTCAGTTTGTAAAACGTGACGATTTTGCCTCTGAAGCTATTGATGCGCCAGCTTATTCATACTGGGGTTCAGTGTTTAGACAATTTATGAAGAAGAAATCAACTGTAGTCATGTTGGGAATCTTGGTAGCTATCATTTTGATGAGTTTCATCTACCCAATGTTTTCTAAGTTTGATTTCAATGATGTCAGCAAGGTAAACGACTTTAGTGCTCGTTATATCAAGCCAAATGCTGAGCATTGGTTCGGTACAGACAGTAACGGTAAATCTCTTTTTGACGGTGTCTGGTTCGGAGCTCGTAACTCTATCCTCATTTCTGTGATTGCGACAGTAATTAACTTGGTTATCGGTGTTTTTGTCGGTGGTATTTGGGGAATTTCAAAATCAGTTGACCGCGTGATGATGGAAGTTTATAACGTCATCTCAAACATCCCATCTCTTTTGATTGTCATTGTCTTGACTTACTCAATTGGAGCTGGATTCTGGAATCTGATTTTTGCCATGAGTGTAACAACATGGATTGGGATTGCCTTCATGATTCGTGTGCAAATCTTGCGTTATCGTGACTTGGAATACAACTTGGCGTCACGTACCTTGGGAACACCAACCTTGAAGATTGTTGCCAAAAACATCATGCCACAATTGGTATCTGTTATTGTGACAACCATGACTCAAATGCTTCCAAGCTTTATCTCATACGAAGCCTTCTTGTCTTTCTTCGGTCTTGGATTGCCGATTACAGTGCCAAGTTTGGGTCGTTTGATTTCAGATTATTCACAAAACGTAACAACCAATGCTTACTTGTTCTGGATTCCATTGACAACTCTTGTCTTGGTATCCTTATCCCTTTTCGTAGTTGGTCAAAACTTAGCGGATGCTAGTGATCCACGTACACATAGATAGGAGTAGAAATGACAAAAGAAAAAAATGTAATTTTGACTGCTCGCGATATTGTCGTGGAATTTGACGTTCGTGACAAAGTATTGACAGCCATTCGCGGCGTTTCCCTTGAACTAGTTGAAGGAGAAGTACTAGCCTTGGTAGGTGAGTCAGGATCAGGAAAATCTGTTTTGACAAAGACCTTCACAGGTATGCTTGAAGAAAATGGTCGCATTGCCCAAGGAAGTATTGACTACCGTGGTCAAGACTTGACAGCCTTGTCTTCTCACAAGGATTGGGAACAAATTCGTGGTGCTAAGATTGCGACTATCTTCCAGGACCCAATGACTAGTTTGGACCCAATTAAAACAATTGGTAGTCAGATTACAGAAGTTATTGTAAAACACCAAGGCAAAACAGCTAAAGAAGCGAAAGAATTGGCGATTGACTACATGAATAAGGTTGGGATTCCAGAAGCAGATAGACGTTTTGATGAATACCCCTTCCAATATTCTGGAGGGATGCGTCAACGTATCGTTATTGCGATTGCCCTTGCCTGCCGACCTGATGTCTTGATCTGTGATGAGCCAACGACTGCCTTGGATGTAACCATCCAAGCACAGATTATTGATTTGCTAAAATCTTTACAAAACGAGTACCATTTCACAACAATCTTTATCACCCACGACCTTGGTGTGGTGGCAAGTATTGCGGATAAGGTAGCGGTTATGTATGCTGGAGAAATCGTTGAGTATGGAACTGTTGAGGAAGTCTTCTATGACTCTCGCCATCCATATACATGGAGTCTCTTGTCTAGCTTGCCTCAGCTTGCTGATGATAAAGGGGATCTTTACTCAATCCCAGGAACACCTCCGTCACTTTATACTGACTTGAAAGGGGATGCCTTTGCCTTGCGTTCAGACTATGCAATGCAGATTGACTTCGAACAAAAAGCTCCTCAATTCTCAGTATCAGAGACGCATTGGGCTAAAACTTGGCTTCTTCATGAGGATGCTCCAAAAGTAGAAAAACCAGCTGTGATTGCAAATCTCCACGATAAAATCCGTGAAAAAATGGGATTTGCCCATCTGGCAGACTAGGAGGAAGGAAATGTCTGAAAAATTAGTAGAAATCAAAGATTTAGAAATTTCCTTCGGTGAAGGAAGTAAGAAGTTTGTCGCGGTTAAAAATGCTAACTTCTTTATCAACAAGGGAGAAACTTTTTCGCTTGTAGGTGAGTCAGGAAGTGGGAAAACAACTATTGGTCGTGCCATCATCGGTCTTAATGATACAAGTAATGGGGATATCATTTTTGATGGTCAAAAGATTAATGGTAAGAAATCGCGTGAACAAGCTGCAGAATTGATTCGTCGTATCCAGATGATTTTCCAAGACCCTGCGGCAAGTTTGAATGAACGTGCTACTGTTGATTATATTATTTCTGAAGGTCTTTACAATCACCATCTATTTAAGGATGAAGAAGAACGTAAAGAGAAAGTTCAAAATATTATCCGTGAAGTAGGTCTTCTTGCTGAGCACTTGACTCGTTACCCTCATGAGTTTTCAGGTGGTCAACGTCAACGTATCGGTATTGCCCGTGCCTTGGTCATGCAACCAGACTTTGTTATTGCGGATGAGCCCATTTCAGCCTTGGACGTTTCTGTTCGTGCCCAAGTCTTGAACTTGCTCAAAAAATTCCAAAAAGAACTTGGCTTGACCTATCTCTTTATCGCCCATGACTTGTCGGTTGTCCGTTTTATTTCAGATCGTATCGCGGTTATTTACAAGGGTGTTATTGTAGAGGTTGCAGAAACAGAAGAATTGTTTAACAATCCAATTCATCCATATACTCAAGCCTTGCTTTCAGCGGTACCAATCCCAGATCCAATCTTGGAACGTAAGAAGGTCTTGAAGGTTTACGATCCAAGTCAACACGACTATGAGACTGATAAGCCATCTATGGTAGAAATCCGTCCAGGTCACTATGTTTGGGCTAACCAAGCCGAATTGGCGCGTTACCAACAAGGGTTAAACTAATAATGGTTTTATAATTTCCATGTTAACTTTTATGGAAATTATAAACCTTTTTTTGTTGGACTGATTTGAAAAAACTTTGAAAGCATTTCGAAAGAATTTTCGAAAAATTTTAAAAAATTCTGAAATATTCTTGACAGGTGATGAAAAAGGTGGTAAGATAGGAAACATCAAAAAAGAAAGCAGAAAAAGAAATGAATAAGAAACAAGCTGTAACGATGAATCAAAACTTTTACTTTAGCTACTTTAGATAGTGTTTGTAGACATGTCACCATGGATGCAAACAGTTCAAGCAATTTGTTTGTATCTATGTGGCTAAGATTTTTGATTGTGGTCCATATAGATGAATATCTAAATGGACTAGCAAAGTTATAACTTGTTAGATTATTTCAAGCATCCGTTTAGATAGTATCTAGGCGGTTTTTTATTTTATCTTTTCTGAGAAGGAGTTTCATTATGAAAGTTGTTCGAAAATTACTAGCCCCCCTCTTGGTAGTGGGAATCCTCTTGACCTCTCTGATTAGTTTGCATCAGTTGAAGGCAGATAAGAAAAAAGATGTTTTTCGTATCGGTATTTCACAATTTATTACCCATCAATCTTTGGACGCTACTAGAGAAGGGTTTGTGGATGAGCTGGCCAAACAAGGCTATGTTGAGGGGAAAAATATCGAGATTGATTTGCAAAATGCACAGGGAGAACAACGAAATCTAAAAACGATTTCCCAGCAACTAGCAGAATCTAGTGATGTCGTTCTAGCTATCGCAACGCCTTCTGCTCAGAGCTTGGCTAATACAACGCAAACGACACCTGTTGTCTTTTCAGCGGTAACGGATCCTGTCAGTGCCAAGTTGGTTGAGTCAAGAGAACATCCTGGGGGCAATGTAACTGGGACAAGCGATCAGTCATCAGATGCCATTTCAACCCAAATCAATTTGATAAAGAAAGTGTTGCCGAAAGCTAAAACAATTGGAATTCTTTATACTCAGAGTGAGCCCAATTCGGTTGTCCAAAAGGATGAAGCTAATCGCCTTCTGGAAGAAAAAGGCTTTACCGTTGTTGAAAAAACAATCTTGGACAGTAACAACGTCAAGGCGGCAGCAGAGAGTTTGATGGCAGAGGTGGATATGGTTTTTGTACCAACGGATAATATCATTTCGTCAACCATGGAAACAGTCAAGCAGGTTTCTATTAAACACAAGGTTCCAGTATTCGGTGGTTCAACAGAAATGATTGCTGTTGGTGGCTTGTATAACTACGGTACCAATTATGAAGAATTGGGGCGTCAGACAGCACGCATGTTGATTCGTGTCTTAAAAGGTGAAAAGCCAGAAAATATAGCAGTTGAGTTGCCTGAAAAACTGGAATTGCATACCAATCAAGAAATGGCAGATGCACTAGGAATTGATATTAGTAAGTTAGAAGGCAAGGAATAAGGAGGTTTAAGATGAATTTTGTGTTATCTAGTTTATCAGAAGGTTTGTTGTGGTCGATTATGGCGATTGGGGTCTACTTGACTTTCCGTATTTTGGATATTGCGGATATGACTGCTGAAGGTGCCTTTCCACTGGGGGCAGCTGTCGTTGTATCACAGATACAGGCAGGTATAAATCCTTGGATTGCGACCTTACTGGCTTTGCTGGCAGGTATGGTAGCAGGTTTAGTATCAGGAATGCTCCACACCAAGATGAAAATTCCTGCTCTCTTGACAGGTATTGTGACCTTGACAGGGCTTTATTCCATCAATATTAAAATCATGGGAAGCGTGCCTAATCTTTCCTTGGGAGATTCTGCAACGGTCTTTAAAGAATTAGCGAACTTTGGTCTGACAAATGAAGAAGCTGTTTTTTCACTCAGCTTAGCCTGTCTCTTACTTGTTTGTTTGGTCTTGACTCTTTTGATGAAAACAGAGATTGGCTTGGTCTTGCGTTCGACTGGGGACAATATTCCGATGAGTGAGGCCAATGGGGTCAATGTAGACACCATGAAGATTTTTGGTTATATGATTTCAAACGGTTTGATTGCTCTATGTGGTTCTTTGTTTGCTCAAAATGATGGATTTTCAGATGTAACTTCAGGGACAGGAACTATTGTTGTTGGTTTGAGTGCAGTGATTATTGCGGAAGTCTTGATACACGACTTGACCATTGGAGGCCGCTTGTTATCCATCGGAATTGGTGCTATTGTATACCGTTTGATTATTTTAAATATCTATGAAATTCCAAATCTAGATCAAAATCTAGTTCGTCTCTTTAATGCAATTTTGCTCGCCTTAGTTTTATTTGCACCAGAATTGCAAAAGAGATTAAAGATTCGTGGTCTAAAATTGAGAAATGAATAGGAGGAGAAAGTTATGGCAAGTTTGTTAACACTTGAAAATATTCACAAAACATTTGAAGCAGGGACGGTCAATGAGAACCATGTCCTCAAAGGATTAGATTTAGAGGTTGAAGAGGGAGATTTTATCTCTGTGATTGGTGGAAATGGAGCAGGTAAATCCACTTTGATGAATATCTTGGCTGGCAATCTATCGGTGGATGAAGGGGACCTTTTATTGGCAGGTAAATCCATTAAAAATCTGAGTGTAAGAAAGAGAGCCAAGGATATCGCCCGTGTTTTTCAAGATCCTAAGATGGGAACAGCTTCTCGTTTAACGATTGAGGAGAATATGGCCATTGCCTTGAGACGTGGTCAGAAAAGAGGGCTTGGCTGGGGCGTGAAGGAGAAAGATAGAATCCAGTTCCAAGAGGCCTTGAAGGAGTTGAATATTGGTCTTGAAAACCGCTTAAAAGTAGATACTCAATATCTCTCAGGAGGACAAAGACAGGCCTTGACCTTAGTCATGGCAGCTCTGGTGAAACCTAAGCTCTTGCTGTTGGATGAACACACTGCGGCACTTGATCCAAAAACCAGTCAAATGGTGATGGACTTGACGCAAAAGATTGTGGAACACCATCAGTTGACGACTTTGATGATTACCCACGATATGAACCATGCGATTGAGTATGGTAATCGTCTCATTATGCTCTATCAAGGCAAGATAGTGGTAGATGTCAAGGGAGAGGAGAAAAAGCGTCTAACGGTTGAAAATCTCATGCATCTCTTCCAGAAAAATAGTGGCCAGAGTCTAGTCAGTGATGAATTGGTTTTAGGATAAAGAAAAACACCACACTTTGTAAGATACAAGGTGTGGTTGTATTTTATCTCTTAGACCAAGTTCTCTTCATAAAGAGAAGGAGGATTGGGTAAATCTCCAAGCGGCCTGCAATCATTGCAAAGGAGAGGAGAATTTTTGAGATAGGACTAAAGATTGAGAAGCTAGAAGTGGTTCCTAGAATAGGTCCGATATTATTGAAACAGCTAAAGACAGCGCTGGTCACAACCAGAAAATCATTGCTATCTAGGCTGACAATAAAGATAAGGGATAGCAAAATCATAGAATAGATGACAAAGTACTTGAGAATCTTATGCTGGGTATCTTTGTCAATTACCGTTTTATTAACATGGAGGGTCAAAACACGGTGGGGCGATAGGATTGACAAAATCTGATTTTTAGCAATTTTTGAAAGGATAAGCCCTCGAATGACCTTGAGTCCACCTGCGGTTGAACCAGCAGAACCACCGATTCCCATGAGGAAGAGGAGGATAAACTGGGAGAAGAGGGGCCAGTTGGTAATGTCTCCGTAACCAAAACCAGTCGTTGTAATGATATTGGAAACTTGGAAGAAGGCCATTTCAAAACTCTTTGAAAATCCTGGATAGAGATAGAGGGTATTGAGGCTAATCAAGCCTGTAGAAACCAGAACAATGACCAAGTAAGCTCGAAGTTCTTCATCTCCAAAGAAGGCTTTAACGCGACGGAGCATGAGGTAGTAGTAAAGGTTGAAATTTACCCCAAAAACCAGAACTCCGATACTAACCAGATAGGTAATCAGTGAGCTACCATAGTGGGCAATCCCGTCGTTATAGACGGTAAAGCCTCCTGTACCTGCTGTTCCCATGGCAATGACAAAACTATCAAAAAGGGGCATGCCAGCCAGATAATAGATGATGACAAAGAGGGAGAAGAGAGCTAGATAAAGGAGATAGAGAATCTGGGCAGTATTTTTGAGTTTGGATACAACCTTACCGAAGACGGGACCAGGAACCTCAGCCTTCATTACTTCTAGGTGGCTATTCTTGGCATTATCCATAATAGCAAGCGCAAAAACAAGCACCCCCATCCCTCCAATTAAGTGGGTAAAACTTCGCCAGAAGAGGAGGGAACGACTGAGAACCGAAACGTCGTTCAGAATAGTTGCTCCAGTAGTTGTAAAGCCAGAACTGATTTCAAAAAAGGCATCGATAACGCTGGGAATTTGCTTAGCAAAAACAAAGGGGAGACCGCCAAAGAAGGACCAAAGGATCCAACAGAGGGCAACAATCAAGACTCCCTCCTTGGCATAAATCCGTTGATTTTTGGGCTTTTGTAAAATTCCTGAACCGCCTAGTAATACGAGAATCCCTATTGTTGAAAAGAGGGCCGTAAAGACTTGGCTCGATTCACGGTAATAGATAGCAACAGCTACAGGAACCAAAAGAAGAACAGCTTCAATCAAAAGTAATTTTGAAAGGAGGTAACGAATCATACTTTTATTCATTTCTTACCTCGCGATCAAGTCATAAATCTTGGTGATGTTTGGCAACAAAGTTGTTACTAGGAGCTTGTCTCCAACTTCCAACATATCCTCCCCAGTAGGGAAAATAGTCTTGCCCTTTCGAATGATGGCTGCTATAAGAACCCCTTTTTTCAGTTTTAATTGAGAAAGAGGTTTGGCAGTCATTTTATTAGCTTCCTTGATATGAAATTGCAGGGTTTCGATTTGGCCATTGGCTAGATGGTGCATGGCTTGAAGGTCTGAATACTGGGCATTAACACGACCACGAATAAAGTGCATGATTGTATCTACAGCGATGCTTTTAGGTGTGATGATACTTGAAAAATCAGGCGCATTGATAATCTCGAGGAGACTGGTACGATTGACCTTGGTGATATTTTTTTGTACACCTACCCTGTCAAGGAACATAGAGGTAATCAGATTTTCCTCATCGACTCCTGTTAGAGTCGCAACGGCATCATAGTTTTGAGCACTTTCTTCCAGCAGGATATCTTTTGCGGTACCATCTCCTTGAACGATATAGAGATTTGGGAATTTTTCGCTAAAGAAGCTGGCGATTTCAGGATTGATTTCAATAACCTTGGTATCTATACGACTGTCTTTGAGGATACCTAGTAGATAATAGGCAATTCTACCAGCTCCAACAATAAGAAGACTCTTCACGGCACGAGACTTGAAATAATTATGGAAGAGCATCATGTCAACACGGTTACCAGTGACAAAGATTCTATCTTTATCCTGTACAGTCATGTCGCCACTTGGAATGATAATTTGATGATCCCTCTCTATCGCACAGACAATGACATTGCCAAATTTTTTCCGAAAATCAGAAATGGGCATTTGGCAAAGACCACTGGAGGATTTAACAGTGAATTCCATCAAGCTGACCCGTCCACCAAAGAAACGTTCGACAGAGAGGGCGTTGGGGAAGTCAATGATATTAGCAATAGCGCGGGCAGCCAAGAGCTCAGGATTAACGATAAGAGAAAAACCGAGAATATTCTTTTCCTTGAAATAAGAGTTAGAATATTCAGGGTTCCGCACCCGAACGATGGTCTCTTTAGCTCCCATTTTTTTGGCTAGAACGGCTGCAATCATGTTCACTTCATCGTATTCAGTCAGGGCGATAAAGATATCACAATCCTGGACACTGGCTTGTTCAAGGATGGTAAAATCGGCCCCGTTACCAAGGATACCCATGATATCAAAGCGATTAACAATATGATTAAGAACAGCTTCGTCTTGCTCAATCAGCAAAACATCATGCTTTTCTGCAACCAAGGAGCGACAGAGGGCAGAACCAACTTTTCCCCCTCCGACAAGGATAATTTTCATAATAAAACCTACTTCTTCATTATGTAACTATCATACCTTTTTTCAAGAAAAAATGCACCTACTAGCTAATCACCAGAGTTTTTAGTAGGAAATTTGCTATAAGGTAAAACTATACCCTATACCTGCTAAATCTGGCCATTAAGTACCTTTGCACCATTCCTCTGGCTATTATTTTTTTGATGACAACCCACCCTAGTCAGTTTGCTTCCAGTTTAAATCAAATTGGTGTGCCCTACAAGATTGCCTATTCTGTCAGTCTAACCTTACGTTATATTCCAGATTTGCAGGAAGAATTCTTTACTATCAAGATGTCTCAGGAGGCGCGTGGGATGGAATTATCCAAGAAAGCTTCTCTTATGCAACGAATCAAAGGCAATCTGCGCATTATCACTCCCTTGATTTTTAGCTCGCTAGAACGCATTGATACCATCGCGACCGCTATGGAGCTTCGACGCTTTGGGAAAGAGAAAAAACGCACGTGGTATAGTTATCGGGCCTTGAAAAAAGGAGACTATCTTACCTTGCTCTTGGCAGCTGCTTTTTTAGTAGTTAGTTTACTACTTATCTTGCAGAATCAGGGACGATTTTACAACCCTTGGAAATAGCTTGAAAAAATTGAAAAAATCAAGTCGTTTCTATTGACAATGATTCTGAAAGTGTTATACTAGGAAAGTAGTTTCGCTGATTTACTTCAAACCTGTTGTGAGGTAAGTTAACGATGCCTTAACCACGCTGTTTGCTGAGCTTGACTCCGGGCAGTGTGGCTATTTTTTTGCAATGGTGAAAGGAAGCAAGTCATGACAAATCACATTGTATTATTTGAACCACAAATTCCACAAAATACAGGCAATATCGCGCGTACTTGCGCTGCGACCAATTCTCCCCTCCACATCATCAAGCCAATGGGCTTTCCTATTGATGACCGCAAGATGAAGCGAGCTGGATTGGATTATTGGGATAAACTAGAGATTTATTTTTACGAGAGTTTGGAGGATTTCATGTCTCAGATGAAGGGTAAACTCTATCTGATTTCTAAATTCGCGGAAAAAGTCTATTCTGAGGTGGATTTATCGACTGATGAAGACCATTATTTTCTATTTGGACGTGAAGACAAGGGCTTGCCGGAGGACTTTATGCGCGAACATCCTGAGAAAGCTCTCCGTATTCCTATGAATGATGAACATGTCCGCAGTCTCAATGTGTCTAATACCGTCTGCATGATTGTCTATGAGGCTCTTCGCCAGCAGAACTTTGCAGGTCTTGAGCTCGTCCACACCTATGAAGTGGATAAATTGAAATAAAAAATGAAAATGAAAATGAACAAAATGCTTGCGCTTGCAAGCGTTTTTTGTTATGATAAAAGAGTCTTCAGGGCAGGGTGAAATTCCCGACCGGCGGTAAATTTGACTATCTATTTTAGTTTTCTCGTCGTTGTCTTGTCTCGATATACTTTAAGTATTATCTTCGACTGCGACGCCTAGATAAATCTAAAATATCTTAGCCAAATAAGTCCGCGAGCGCAAGCTGATGTGGTGAGATTCCACAACCGACAGTATAGTCTGGATGGGAGAAGACGAAAGAATAGCTTTGTCTGTTCTGATAGATTTATAGCTGAACTGTAACCGCTTGCTTGAATTTCCTTAATAGAGTGAGAGGGAACTTTTGGGATATAAAAAGTGAGAATAGATAGAGGAATCCTTTCTAACTTCTTCTGATTTTATAGAAAATTGGAGGAACCTGTTATGACAAACACACGTCGACTTTCGACCATTGCGATTTTATCAGCCATCTCATTTGTGCTGATGTACTTTGACTTTCCGCTATTGCCAGCGGCATCCTTCCTTAAGATCGAATTTAGTATCTTGCCAGTCCTTGTGGGCTTGGTGGTCATGGATTTGCCTGCTGCTCTAGGAATTCTCTTGCTTCGCTCACTCTTGAAATTGCTTCTTAATAGCCAGGGAGTGAATACTTACATTGGCTTGCCGATGAATATCGTAGCTTTGGGAGTTTTTGTCATCGTATTTGCTTTGATTTGGAAAAAGGAACGGACAACCCTTCGTTTCCTACTAGGCTCTCTAGCTGGAACTATTGGCTTGACCGTGGCTATGTTGGTTCTCAACTATGTTTATGCTGTTCCTTTGTACGCTAAGTTTGCTAACTTTGATATTGGAAAAATTTTGGGACTTTCCAACTACCTAATGACCATGGTATTACCTTTTAACTTGATTGAGGGTGTAATCTTTTCCGTTTCATTCTGGTTGTTGTATGTTCTCTTGAAACCAACCTTAAAACACTATGAAAGATAAACAAACATTTTTAATGAAGGGCAGTTTTGCCCTTTTACTTTTCGTTATTCTTGGCTACATGGTCAAATTTTACCCTGAAACTCTGGTCGGTTTTGACCAACCGATACAGACTGCCGTTCGAGGAGACTTGCCAGATTACTTGACTATTCTTTTCAGGGCCATCACACGCTTGATTGATATTCCAGTGATTATCACTTGGGTTGCCATCGTAGCCTTTATCTTTTATCGTAAGCGATGGAAGATAGAAAGTTTCTTCATGCTGGGAAATCTGGCTTTGGCAGGTCTTTTAATCGTGACCTTTAAAAATATCTACCAGCGCCCACGACCAGCTATTTTACACTTGGTTGAGGAGAAGGGATTTTCCTTTCCAAGCGGCCATTCTCTGGCTGTAACCTTGATGGTCGGCTCTCTGATTGTTATTCTCAGTCAGCGGATGAAAGATCCAGTCTGGAGAAAAATCGTGCAAATCGTGCTAGGCCTCTACCTAGTCAGTGTGCTGGTATCAAGGGTCTATCTGGGAGTTCATTATCCATCAGACGTCCTTGCCAGTCTCTGTGTGGGTTTGGGAGTCCTGTTTATAGAGTTTCCCTTCTATGACAAGCTCCGCTTCCAATGGCGATTTAAAGGTAAGCAGAAGTGAATATCAAATTCTCTTGAGGAGAAAGAAATGAAAGTCAACATAAAAGCTCTCCATCCGACTCAACTATACTTATCAGAAAAGAAGTTGCAAGATATTCAGATGCTTTACCAGTCGGCAGAAACAATCCAAGTCGATCCAATCAGTATTCTTGCCTTTGGAGATTGCTTGTTGATTACAGATGGGCATCACAGGGCTTATCAGGCTTTATTGGCAGGTCGGGATACGATTTCTGCTGAGTTTGATAGAGATGGTGGTGATGAACTATATCATCTCTATGCGCAAGCTTGTGAGGAAAGAAAGATTTACTCTGCTCTGGATTTAAAAAATCATATATTACCTCAAGATGAGTATGAAGCAAAATGGTATAACTGGTGTGATGGTTTTAATCAAGCAGCAACTCTTTTGTTGAAAAGGAAAGCAGATGAAACAGATTTTACAAATAGATAATGCACTGCGTCTTGTTCCTTATTATAAGGTCAATCATTGTGTGGAAGCTTTTGCTTGGTATCAGGATGTGGACTTAGTTTACCTCGTAGATGGGGTGAAGCTTCCTTATAGTCAAGAAACTTTGGAAGCCATGTATTCCTATTTGGATCAGCATGGTGAACTTTTTTGGATTGAAGTCAAGGAGAAGGGAGAATGGTTTCCAATTGGGGATGTTACACTATCTCAGGATAATTTCCCCATTGTGATTGGGAATTCTGCTTACCAACATCGAGGACTTGGAAAAAAGATTCTAAGTACTTTGATTGAATTGGCTCGAGTAAAAGGATGGAAAGAATTGAGAGTCAAGGAAATCTACACCTACAATCATGCTTCTAGGAGGTGTTTCAAGTCGCTTGGATTTGTGGAAAATGGAGCAACAGAAAAAGGAATGAGTTTTATATTGAAATTAATCTAATCTAACTTGTTTTTTAACTCAAAATCTGATAAACTATGTAGTAATTGAATAGGAATCCGCAAGACTAGTAACTCAAGGGAAGTATATCAGGGAGGAGAGCCGTGACTGCAAGCTCTCTATATGAAAGCTGGGTGAATTCACTTGCGCATGGATTTAGAAATGAAGGTCTGACTTGTCAGATGAAAACGGATGGTACCGCGTGTCAACGCTCCGAGTGGAGTTTTTGGCATGTGGTTTTCTTTTTATCTACGAGAGACTGATGGAGGAATTATGTCAACTATTGAAGAACAATTAAAAGCGCTTCGTGAAGAAACGCTGGCTAGCTTGAAGCAGATTACTGCTGAAAATGAAAAAGAGATGCAAGATTTGCGTGTCTCTGTCCTTGGTAAAAAGGGTTCGCTCACTGAAATTCTCAAAGGGATGAAAGATGTTTCTGCTGAGATGCGTCCAATCATTGGGAAACACGTCAATGAAGCTCGTGATGTCTTGACAGCAGCCTTTGAAGAAACAGCTAAACTATTGGAAGAAAAGAAAGTCGCAGCTCAACTGGCTAGCGAGAGTATCGATGTGACGCTTCCAGGTCGTCCAGTTGCTACTGGTCACCGTCATGTTTTGACACAAACTAGTGAAGAAATCGAAGATATTTTCATTGGGATGGGTTACCAAGTCGTGGATGGTTTTGAAGTGGAGCAAGACTACTATAACTTTGAGCGTATGAACCTTCCAAAAGACCACCCAGCTCGTGATATGCAGGATACTTTCTATATCACTGAAGAAATCTTGCTCCGTACCCACACGTCTCCAGTGCAGGCGCGTGCTATGGATGCCCATGATTTCTCTAAAGGTCCTTTGAAAATGATCTCACCAGGGCGTGTCTTCCGTCGTGACACAGACGATGCGACCCACAGTCACCAGTTCCACCAAATTGAAGGCTTGGTAGTTGGGAAAAACATCTCTATGGCAGACCTTCAAGGAACGCTTCAGTTGATTGTCCAAAAAATGTTCGGTGAAGAGCGTCAGATCCGTCTGCGTCCATCTTACTTCCCATTCACAGAGCCATCTGTTGAGGTGGATGTTTCTTGCTTCAAGTGTGGTGGAGAAGGCTGTAACGTATGTAAGAAAACAGGTTGGATCGAAATTATGGGTGCCGGTATGGTTCACCCACGTGTCCTTGAAATGAGTGGTATCGATGCGACTGTTTACTCTGGATTTGCCTTTGGTCTTGGACAAGAGCGTGTAGCTATGCTTCGTTACGGAATCAACGATATCCGTGGATTCTACCAAGGAGATGTCCGTTTCTCAGAACAGTTTAAATAATGATTAGAAAAGTAGAAAAGGCAGATGTTGGGGTGTTGTCCAAAATTGCCAAACAAACCTTTCGTGAAACATTTGCTCATGATAATACGGAAGAGCAGTTACAGGAATACTTTGAAGAGGCTTATAGTCTGAAAACTTTGTTAACTGAGTTGGAAAATCCAGAATCCGAAACCTATTTCATTATGCATGAAGAGTATATAGCTGGTTTTCTAAAAGTCAACTGGGGAAGTGCTCAGACTGAGAGAGAATTAGAAGACGCTTTTGAAATTCAACGCCTCTATGTGCTACAAAAATTTCAAGATGCATGAAGAGTATATAGCTGGTTTTCTAAAAGTCAACTGGGGAAGTGCTCAGACTGAGAGAGAATTAGAAGACGCTTTTGAAATTCAACGCCTCTATGTGCTACAAAAATTTCAAGGATTTGGACTAGGTAAGCAACTGTTTGAATTCGCTCTTGAACTTGCTACAAAAAATAGTTTTTCTTGGGCTTGGTTAGGTGTTTGGGAGCATAATACAAAAGCTCAAGCGTTTTATAATCGATATGGTTTTGAAAAATTTAGCCAACATCATTTTATGGTTGGTCAAAAAGTAGATACGGATTGGTTACTGAGAAAGAAATTAAGGTAAGAAGAGGATTCTTCTATTGAAATGATAGGAAAGGAAAAGAACTAGAGTGGCAACTGTCATTCTGGAGAACTAAATTATGCTTGTATCTTATAAATGGTTAAAAGAATTGGTGGACATTGATGTGCCATCACAAGAGTTGGCTGAAAAAATGTCAACTACAGGGATCGAGGTAGAAGGTGTCGAATCACCTGCTGCTGGTCTCTCAAAAATTGTCGTCGGTGAGGTCTTATCTTGCGAAGATGTTCCAGAAACTCACCTCCATGTTTGTCAGGTTAACGTTGGCGAAGAAGAAGCCCGTCAAATCGTCTGTGGTGCCCCAAATGTGCGTGCTGGTATCAAGGTTATGGTGGCTCTTCCGGGAGCTCGCATCGCTGACAACTACAAAATCAAAAAAGGAAAAATCCGTGGTTTAGAGTCACTTGGGATGATCTGTTCACTTGGTGAATTGGGAATTTCTGACTCAGTTGTACCTAAGGAATTCGCAGATGGCATCCAAATCTTGCCAGAAAATGCCGTTCCAGGTGAGGAAGTATTCTCATATCTAGACTTGGATGATGAAATCATCGAACTTTCAATTACACCTAACCGTGCGGACGCTCTTTCTATGCGTGGGGTGGCTCACGAAGTGGCAGCCATCTATGATAAGGCAGTCAACTTTAAAGAATTTACTCTTTCAGAAACTGACCAAGCTGCAGCAGATGCTCTTTCTGTAGGTATTGAGACAGACAAGGCGCCTTATTATGCAGCTCGTATCTTGGACAATGTGACTATCGCACCAAGTCCACAATGGTTGCAAAACCTTCTCATGAATGAAGGAATCCGTCCAATCAATAACGTAGTGGACGTGACCAACTACATCCTTCTCTACTTTGGTCAACCAATGCATGCCTTTGACTTGGATACCTTTGAAGGAACTGACATTCGTGTGCGTGAAGCGCGTGCTGGTGAAAAATTGGTGACTTTAGATGGTGAAGAACGTGACTTGGACGTGAATGACCTAGTCATTACTGTCGCTGACAAGCCAGTTGCTCTTGCAGGTGTTATGGGTGGTCAAGCAACAGAAATCTCTGAAAAATCTAGTCGTGTTGTCCTTGAAGCGGCTGTTTTCAATGGCAAATCTATCCGCAAGACTAGTGGTCGCCTCAACCTTCGTTCTGAGTCATCTTCTCGCTTTGAAAAAGGGATCAATGTGGCAACTGTTAACGAAGCTCTTGATGCGGCAGCTAGCATGATTGCAGAGCTTGCAGGTGCGACTGTGCGTAAGGGTATCGTTTCAGCGGGTGAACTTGATACCTCTGATGTGGAAGTTTCTTCAACTCTTGCTGATGTTAACCGTGTCCTTGGTACAGAACTTTCTTACGCGGATGTAGAAGACGTCTTCCGTCGTCTTGGCTTTGGTCTTTCTGGAAATGCAGACAGCTTTACAGTCAGCGTTCCACGTCGTCGCTGGGATATCACTATCGAAGCAGACCTCTTTGAAGAAATCGCTCGTATCTACGGATATGACCGCTTGCCAACTAGTCTTCCAAAAGATGACGGTACAGCTGGTGAATTGACAGCCACACAAAAACTTCGTCGTCAGGTTCGTACCATTGCTGAAGGAGCAGGTTTGACAGAAATCATCACCTACGCTCTAACAACTCCTGAAAAAGCAGTTGAGTTTACGGCTCAACCAAGTAACCTTACTGAACTCATGTGGCCAATGACAGTGGACCGTTCTGTCCTCCGTCAAAATATGATCTCAGGTATCCTTGATACGGTGGCTTATAACGTAGCTCGTAAGAATAAAAACTTGGCCCTTTATGAGATTGGAAAAGTCTTTGAACAAACTGGCAATCCAAAAGAAGAACTTCCAAATGAGATCAACAGTTTTGCCTTTGCCTTGACAGGCTTGGTTGCAGAAAAAGATTTCCAAACAGCAGCAGTTCCAGTTGATTTCTTCTATGCTAAGGGAATCCTTGAAGCCCTATTTACTCGCTTGGGACTTGCAGTGACCTATACAGCTACAGCTGAAATTGCAAGCCTCCACCCAGGTCGTACAGCAGTCATTTCACTCGGTGACCAAGTTCTTGGTTTTCTTGGCCAAGTGCATCCAGTCACTGCTAAGGCTTACGATATTCCGGAAACGTATGTGGCTGAGCTCAACCTTTCAGCAATCGAAGTAGCCCTTCAACCTGCTAATCCATTTGTAGAAATTACTAAATTCCCAGCAGTCAGCCGTGACGTTGCCCTTCTCCTCAAGGCAGAAGTCACTCACCAAGAAGTTGTGGACGCGATCCAAGCTGCAGGCGTAAAACGTTTGACAGATATTAAACTCTTTGACGTCTTCTCAGGTGAGAAATTGGGACTTGGTATGAAGTCAATGGCTTATAGCTTGACCTTCCAAAATCCAGAAGACAGCTTAACGGACGAAGAAGTCGCACGCTATATGGAAAAAATCCAAGCGTCTCTCGAAGAAAAAGTGAACGCAGAAGTGCGTTAAAGTATCAAACCATCCTTCGGGGTGGATTTTTGCTTTTCAAATAACAATTCAGGATCAAAAATAGACAGTTGAGGAACAGAGAAGATAAATTGGAGCTTACCAGTGTATAATGTACTCATAACTCAAAGTACCCTAAGATTTTTTACTAAAATGAGGATAATGAAAATGGACAGAAATCATTGTAAAGGCTATCAAAAAGGAGTATAATGAGTGCAAGACATTTCGGAGGTGAAAGATGCTAGAAGTAAGAAGTCTAGAGAAAAGTTTTGGACCCAAGCAAGTTTTGTTTGGTATTGACTTTCAAGCGCGACCAGGTCGTATTTTGGGATTAGTTGGTAAAAACGGTGCTGGGAAGACAACGATTTTCCACAGTATTTTGAAGTTTTTAGAATATCAAGGAGACATCAGTCTGGATGGTCAGGATATTCGTCAAGAGACCTACGCTCGGATTGGCTATCTGCCTGAAGAACGCAGTCTCATGCCTAAATTGACAGTCTTTGAACAAGTTCGCTATTTGGCGACGCTAAAAGGTATGGATGCCAAGGAGATCAAGGAAAAACTCCCTCAATGGATGAAGAGGTTGGAAGTGAAAGGGAAGCTGACAGATAAAATTAAGAGTCTGTCAAAAGGAAATCAGCAGAAGATTCAGCTCATCATTACTTTGATTCATGAGCCAGACTTGATTATCTTGGATGAGCCTTTCAGTGGATTGGACCCAGTCAATACTGAATTGCTAAAGCAAGTCATTTTTCAAGAAAAAGAACGTGGGGCAACCATTATCTTTTCTGACCATGTCATGACCAACGTCGAGGAGCTTTGTGACGATATTCTCATGATTCGAGATGGTCGTGTGGTATTGCATGGACCAGTTCAGGATGTTCGCAATCAATACGGGAAAACGCGTCTCTTTGTTTCAAGTGAACGAAGCAAGGAAGAATTGGAAAATCTTCCTCATGTCAAGCAGGTGAGTTTGACCAAACAAGGCAGTTGGAAATTGATCTTAGAGGATGAGAGCGCTGGAAGGGAACTCTTTCCAATCTTGACTCAGGGGCAATACATCGCAACCTTTGACCAGCAAGCGCCAACAATTGATGAAATCTTTAAACTAGAATCAGGGGTGGAAGTATGAGAAATATGTGGGTTGTAATGAAGGAAACCTATCTTCGACATGTCAAATCGTGGAGTTTCTTCTTTATGGTGATTTCACCATTCTTGTTTATCGGTCTCTCTGGAGGAATTGGCTATCTCCAAGGCTCATCAATGGCTCAAAGTGGTAAGATAGCAGTGATTAGCACGGTTCCAGCTGTGACAGAAGGTCTCAAATCTACCAATGGTCTCAATTTTGATTATCAGGATGAAGCCAGTGCCCAAGCTGCTATCAAAGATGAGAAAATCAAGGGTTACCTAACCATTGACCAAGAGGACAGCGTCCTCAAGGCCGTCTATCATGGTGAAACTTCTCTTGAAGCAGGCATCAAGCTAGTAGTAACCAATAAGCTCAACGAACTGCAATACCAACTCAATCGTTCGGCAGCCAATTTGTCACAAGAACAGGAAAAACGCTTGGAACAAACAGTTAACTTTACGGAGAAAATTGATGAATCCAAGGAAAATAAAAAAATGATTCAAACCTTTGCGGCCGCAGGGCTTGGTTTCTTCCTTTATATGATTTTGATTACCTATGCTAGTGTCACTGCTCAGGAAGTGGCTAGCGAGAAAGGAACCAAAATTATGGAGGTGGTCTTCTCTAGTATCCGAGCTAGTCATTATTTCTACGCTCGCATGCTGGCTCTGCTTCTTGTGATTTTGACTCATATTGGCATTTACGTCGTGGGTGGACTTGCTGCCATTCTTCTCTTTAAAGACCTACCAATCTTGGCACAATCTGGTATTTTAAACCATATAGGAGAAGCTTTCTCGCTCAACACCTTATTGTTTGTCTTGGTTAGCCTCTTTATGTACGTTGTTTTAGCAGCCTTCCTAGGTTCTATGGTTTCTCGTCCTGAGGACTCAGGAAAAGCCTTGTCGCCTTTGATGATTTTGATTATAGGTGGTTTTTTTGGAGTGACAGCTCTAGGTGCAGCTGGTGACAATCTCATCTTGAAGATTGGTTCATATATTCCCTTTATTTCGACTTTCTTCATGCCGTTTAGAGCTATTAATGGTTATGCAAATGGGTTAGAAGCTTGGATTTCGCTTGCTATTACGATTGCTTTTGCAGTAACGGCAACAGTCTTTATCGGACGTATGTATGCTAGCCTCGTTCTGCAAACAGATGATTTAGGTCCTTGGAAAACCTTTAAACGTGCCTTATCTTATAAATAGAAGAGCCTCGCGAAAGCGAGGTTTTTTTAGAGATAAAAAGAGTGGAATTCAGAAAAATATTTTTCATATCTATTGACTTTTAGGGGTGAAATTTGGTATTATAGTAGGCGGTATTGTTTACCCCATTTGAAAGGCCCCGGAACCTTCCAAATACTTTTCGATGGGAAGGAACACCCATCACCGTAAACAAAAATCGAACTATATATAGGAGAAATCATGAACAAAACAACATTTATGGCTAAACCAGGCCAAGTTGAACGTAAATGGTACGTAGTTGACGCAACTGATGTACCACTTGGACGTCTTTCTGCAGTAGTTGCTAGCGTACTTCGCGGAAAAAACAAACCAACATTTACACCACACACTGATACAGGTGACTTTGTGATTGTTATCAATGCTGAAAAAGTTAAATTGACTGGTAAAAAAGCAACTGATAAAATCTACTACACTCACTCAAACCACCCAGGTGGATTGAAACAAATCTCTGCAGGTGAACTTCGTTCTAAAAATGCAGTACGTTTGATCGAGAAATCAGTTAAAGGTATGCTTCCACACAATACTCTTGGACGCGCTCAAGGTATGAAGTTGAAAGTATTTGTTGGAGCTGAGCACACTCACGCTGCACAACAACCAGAAGTTCTTGATATTTCAGGACTTATCTAAGGAAAGGAACAATAAAGTATGTCACAAGCACAATATGCAGGTACTGGACGTCGTAAAAACGCTGTTGCACGCGTTCGCCTTGTTCCAGGAACTGGTAAAATCACTGTTAACAAAAAAGATGTTGAAGAGTACATCCCACACGCTGACCTTCGTCTTGTAATCAACCAACCATTCGCAGTTACTTCAACTGCAGGTTCATACGACGTTTTCGTTAACGTTGTAGGTGGTGGATACGCTGGTCAATCAGGAGCTATCCGTCACGGTATCGCTCGTGCCCTTCTTCAAGTAGACCCAGACTTCCGCGATTCATTGAAACGCGCAGGACTTCTTACGCGTGACTCACGTAAAGTTGAACGTAAGAAACCAGGTCTTAAGAAAGCTCGTAAAGCATCACAATTCTCAAAACGTTAATCAATACGATTATATCAACGTTTCAAAGCACTTTGCAAAGATTTTGCAAAGTGCTTTTTTGTCGATTTTTGAGCTAGAATAGCTTTGTGATAACCTTCTGATAACCTCTTCTAAATTTTAAAAATCATGATTCTATTTTGCTTTATTGAGATAATTTGCAAATTTGTCAATAGAGTTTTTCTCACCAGTTTTTGTGGTGTGAGTGTAGACATCTAATGTCATCTGACTGCTTGCATGACCGAGACGTTTTGATGTATTAGAAGGATCGATTCCAATTTCAGACATAAGTGTTGCATGTGTATGTCTAAACCCATGTGGGCTAATTGGTTTTAATTTATGCTTTTTAATGATTCGATTTAGTACATTATTAATGTAATCAGCATGCAAAGGTTCAATTTTGTCATTGCTTGATATGTAAGAGAACATATATTCGTTACTGATATTTAGTTTTGTAAGAGGCAACTGAGATTGTTCTTTCAGATAGAAATTTCTCCATTGCTTAATAATATCGATTGTCTCATCATCAAGATAGATTGTGCGAACTGAAGATTCATTCTTTGTACTCTTTTCAATTGCTTTACCGTCAATTCTTCCTAGACTTTTGTCTATGTTCAATAGATTGCTATCAAAGTCAATATCAGCCCATTTTAAAGCGTATAACTCCCCTTTTCGTAGTCCACTAAATGCAAGAAGTCTAAATAAAGCAAAATGTTTAAATGGCTCAGTTTCTTTCACTATATCAAGGAAATGATGCAATTCCTCCAGTGACCAAAAATTATCTGATCTTGTCTTTTTGATTTTGGGCATGATAACATTCTTCATTGGATTTCGATCAATGTAGTTCATATTGATTGCAAAATCAAAAATTTTTGAGGTATAGGATTTTATCTGTTTGATATTTTTGAAAGTCTGAGATTTTTGTGTAATAAAGTTTTGACAGTCTAAAGGACTGATTTGGTCAATAAATTTATGGCCAAATATTGGTAGAATATGTATTCGATAGATATTCTTAGTTTGGGAAGAAGTTGTTTCTTCAACGGTCCCAACATAGGCCTTAAACCATTCTTGATAAAGTTCTTTATAAGTGACTTTTGGGTTAGGTTTGTCGGTATTTACTGTTGGGGCAACGACACCAGCTTCTAAACGAGCTTCGTACAATTTTGCCTCTTTTTTGGTTTTGAACCCTCTCTTTAAGTGCCTTTTTTTCTTTCCGTAAGCATCTAAGCCAATGTAAAAGCTGACATAGTATAGGATTCCTTTTTTTGTTTTGTATTTGTGTATAGACATTTTTTCTCCGTATCTAAGTTCTCGGAGCTTATGTAATTGAGAAATGAGTGTCTATCTATTTTTTCTATCTTCTTGGCGGATAGCGTATTCGTCTGTTTTAATCCAGCTCTGCCAAACTTTAGAATCTTTGTTTTGGTGATTCATATAGTCTATAAACTCAGATATAAAACGTTTGTTTTTCTCAGCTAGGTATTCTGAGAATATATGACGAAATTCATCTGAAAAACTATCATCAAGTGGTAGTGTTAATGCCCTTTCGCCAAATTCGATACTTTTCTTTAACTTCTCCATATCGCTTTTAAAAGGTGTCACAGAACCAATTTTAGATGTTTTGAAACTATCTGTAACAATTTTAAGATTTGATGGAGCGTGTGGGTTGCTATCAAGTCCCATAATGTAAGCGACGGAAACATTAAAGTATTTTGCTAATTTTTCAGCATTATCTTTTTTAGGTTTGCGGATTCCTTGATTGTATCCAGAAAGTGTAGGATAGGCTATATTTGTAGCTTCGCTAATTTCTGTCAATTTTTTTCCGCTATTTTCTATCAGTTTAGTAATATGATTGGTCATAAGAACCTCCTTTTTATCATTATAACACATTTTATTCTTTTTGAATAAAAAAGCTTGACAAAAATTCAAAAAGGATATATAATTCAAAATGAATAACAAATTAAATGGTTTCGGAGCTTATTTAATTTAGAAATGAGGTGTTAATTTATGTCGGAAACTACTTTAGTTGTCCAGCTTCCTAAAGATTTAGAGAAGCAATTACGTGCTCATTATGATGAGATGATTTCAAATGCTGTAGCAAGAGTATTTGAAGATAAAGAACTTTATAAACCTATGGTTCGTATGTCAGGTTTGTCTAGGTGGTTAGATGTATCTACGACAACAATCCAAAAATGGACAAAAGAAGGAATGCCAACCATGGTAATTGATGGAGTGACTTTATACGACAAAAGAGCAGTAACACGATGGTTGAAGCAATATGAAAGATAGGTGTTCGTATGAATGGTGTTCAGTGGATCAAGATAACAACAGATATATTTGATGATGAAAAAATTCAATTAATAGAATCAATGCCAGAAGGAGATACGCTTATTGTAATATGGTTCAAAATTCTGGTACTTGCAGGAAAGCAAAATAATAGTGGCATACTGAGTTTAGGAAATAAGGTATATTACACAGAAGAAATGCTTTCAACAGTGTTTAGACGAAAAGCTACATCGATAAAATTAGCTCTCAGCATGTTTGAAGAATTTGGCATGATAGAAATCATAGATGGCGCTATTACCATTCCAAAATGGGAGAAACATCAGAATATAGATGGACTAGAAAAGATTAGAAAACAAACTAGGGAACGTGTTGCTCGTCATAGACAAAAACAAAAAGCACTAATTACAGGCGAGCCACAACTCGTTTTAGACTGTAACGTTACAGTAACGGATGAAAATGATAATGTAACGCAAGAGATTAAGAACAAGAGTAAGAATAAGAAAGAGATTGAGAATATACTGGATAATAGTTCTAGAAAGACTGAAACTTATATTCCACCCAAATATTATTCTTTGTTAGAATCCATTTCTTATAAGTACAATGATAGATTTTTGTATCCTAACAATTACACTTTAACACATGCTCAGAAGATGAAGATAGGCGAGTATTTGGCTAGTGGGTATGTAACTAGTGATGAAGTTATTAGCATGATCGAACGGATTCCTGAGGATGCGACTTCTCCTTTAGCGTATTTATTTAAGTCTATGGAAAATTTAAAGCAGGAACGTATGCTGGAGTGCAAAGCTATTGCCCATGAAAATGCCCGAAAGAAGTATATGATAAATGAGTAGATATAGGACTGTTCTAAAGAAATGTTATATCACTGAAGAGCAAAATGAAATAGTGAATAACTTGATTGAAATGACAAACCATCTAAATTTTTCCTCTTATGCTAGGAAAATGTTGTTTAAGAGTTCGCCTATTTATCTTCAATTTGATTTTGAATCTTATCATGACTTTATATTTCAAGTTAGAAGAATTATCAATAACTTACGTCAGTTAGAAAGAATAGCAGAACAAAGTGAAGATTTGGATAATGTAAGGATATTTCACTACTGCGTTGAGCTGATGATAGAATATGAAAAGAAGACAAGCAAACAAGTGAAAGAACTTGTAAAACGACTAAATAAGAAAACAAGGTGATAAGAGTATGAGAATAAAATCGGTGTTGAAACAGGTATTTTTGACAGAAAAAGAAAATAAAAAATTAAATGATTGTATGAGGAAGGAAAATATTCGTAATTTTTCTGAGTTTGCTAGACAAAAATTAATACGAACAGATTTGAACATCCAAAAAGTCTCTTTTGAAGGTTTAGTTCCTTTAACAGAAGAGTTGGAACAAGTCGGAAAGAATATCAATTCTATAGCCCGTCTTGCAACTGTAGTTGGGAGAATAAGCTATGAAAACAAAATGGATATGTCTATTTTGATGCAAAAAATAGTTGATGTGATGGAGGAAAAAGATGTTTATTTTCAAAAGTAATATGGATAAGGATTTTGATCAGATATGCGAATACATATTGAAATTAAAGCGAGCAGAATTATTTCTTCATGGAATTAAACAACAAGATAAAACGAAGGCTCGTTTGTATCATGCGATGCTGGAATACTATGATGCTAACCATAAAAAAGAAAGACATATGAGAATTTTAAAATAAGGAAACGCTGTTAAAAATTTTGCAGCGTTTTTATATATCTTCTTAAAATATTTGTACACACAAATGACAGTCAAATTGATTTTTGGGATTATTTTATCGAGAAGGAAAGATTTCTCATAATATGACTTTGCGAGCTCAGAGTCTGTATACACACACTCCCAAAATCATCCCAAAATTTGTATACACAAAGTGTATGTACTTTTTGGGATGATTTGAATTTTGGGGAATCCCCAAACCCCTGATGAATTATACGAGCAAAAAAATTTGGGAGTAAGTTTTAGAAAGAACTATTCTACAGTATTTAAAATCTGACTTTAAGTAAATTTTTTATTATGTGACTATTAGCCTGTCTCACTCTGCTAGGTACGAGACAAAAAAATACCCGCTATGCGGGTGTGTACTGACCCCCAAAAGTTAGACAGAAAAAATCTAACTTTTGGGGTCAGTACAAAAGCGTTTTTATTGTATAAAGAATATCAAATAGTTTGAGGGTTTTACTTGTCGCTGTATTTCTTCACTATCCTTTTTGTAATACTCCTGCTTTGTTCCTGAAATATCTACAGTGAATACGTCATCCTTGAAGGTATAATTCTCTTTTCGGTTTATGATATTAGAGCCAGTCGGTTCGATTGTTGCACTGTCTTTATCAATTGTAAAGGTGTCGGCCTCTCCTTTGTTGCTATTTCCTTTGTTACCTGAAATGGTAAAGGCAACTTCATTTCTACTCTCGTTTATTCAACGGTATTCGCCATCTAAAGAATTGCTTGATTGGTTAGAACATGCAATTAATAAAATTGTAGATAGAGACACTAAAAGTAATGTGATAAATCTTTTCATTTACATACTTTTTATTTCTATATTATATTAAAGAAACATTACATAAGTAAGAAAGTAATTTTTTAGGTTGATCTCTTTCTTTCGGGAAAATCATTATGTTTCGGAAAGTCAAGATTTTGTTATTATTTATGATATACTGGTACCGTAATTATATCCTTACAGAGGTTAAGTAAGGGTTTCAGTACACGCCAATAGATGTCAAAATATTGATTTTAAGCGATTTTTGATTTTTGGAAACTCATTATATCGCACTACAAATCAATAAAAACTGTACCTTTTTTAGATAAATATATTATCTGGATATTGAAGTTAAGCCCTGCTGTCATTTCGATGGCAGGGCTTTTTAATATTTGGTACACTAACTTCTTATCTATATTTTGGTGGATTTTAAGTTGACATCTACAAAGTTTAATGTTAGAATACATTCAAAAATATATTTGAATGAGGTGTTTTATGATTCAAAATGTTGTTACTTCAATAATCCTGTATTCTGGGACAGCCGTAGACTTACTTATTATCCTAATGTTATTTTTTGCCAAAAGAAAAAGCAGAAAAGACATCATTAACATCTATTTAGGACAATTTCTAGGCTCTGTTAGTCTAATATTGCTAAGTTTGCTTTTTGCATTTGTCTTAAATTATATTCCTAGTAAAGAGATTTTAGGTTTACTCGGTTTGATTCCAATTTTCCTAGGTCTCAAAGTTTTGCTTTTAGGAGATTCTGATGGAGAAGCTATTGCCAAAGAAGGTTTGCGCAAAGATAATAAAAACCTGATATTTCTAGTCGCTATGATTACTTTTGCAAGTTGTGGTGCTGACAATATTGGTGTCTTTGTTCCATATTTTACTACCTTAAATTTAGCAAATTTGATAGTAGCTTTACTTACCTTTCTAGTCATGATTTATCTCTTGGTTTTTTCTGCCCAAAAATTGGCACAAGTCTCTTCTGTTGGAGAAATTTTGGAAAAATATAGCAGATGGTTTATTGCCGTTGTTTATTTAGGATTGGGGATATATATCCTGATTGAAAATAACAGTTTTGACATACTATGGACTATATTAGGCTAGGAGAAAATATTATGAAAAAAGATAGTATCTGCCAAGTGAATGTTATAAATCAGCAAAGTATTACAACCGCAACGAACTACCTTGAAAAGGAAAAAGTCCAAAAATCACTTCGCATTTTAACAAAATTTACCGATAATAAACAGATAAATATCATCTTCTATCTTCTTGCTGTTGAAGAACTCTGTGTCTGTGATATAGCCTGTTTACTAAATCTCAGTATGGCATCTACTTCCCACCATCTTCGTAAACTAGCCAATCAAAACATCTTGGGCACTAGAAGAGAGGGGAAAATTATATATTATTTTATAAAAGATGAGGAAATCAGGGATTTTTTTAATCAACTAGGATAACAACTATTTTTACTACTTTTCCATGATTCTAGGGAGCTACTCTATGAAATTTCGGGTCTTCGGAATATATAGTGGAATTACTTTCTTAATAGTTTAAAAACAACTGGTGTTTAAATCGGATTTTCTGGTGGGATGTTAGGATAATCAATAGTATTATATAAAAGTATCAATCACATACGAGTGATACTTTGGGAAAAAAATAAAATAGTCCAATTTACTTGACCGTGTACTATGGTACATGGTTTATAATATTCAGGGGGTGAAATAAGATGATTTATCGCATTAGTGAGTTTGCAGATAAATGTGGAGTTAATAAAGAAACGATCAGATATTACGAGCGAAAAAATTTATTACAAGAACCTCACCGAACGGAAGCTGGTTATCGGATATATTCATATGATGACGTTAAGCGTGTTGGGCTTATTAAACGAATACAGGAACTTGGTTTCTCTTTAAGCGAGATTTATAAATTACTTGGTGTTGTAGATAAAGATGAAGTTCGTTGTCAAGATATGTTCGAATTTGTTTCTAAAAAACAAAAGGAAGTGCAAAAACAAATAGAGGATTTAAAACGAATTGAAACCATGTTAGACGACTTAAAACAACGATGTCCAGATGAAAAGCAATTACATTCGTGTCCAATAATAGAAACATTAACATGAGAGATTAATTAACGAAAGGAGCTTTTTTATGAATAAATTTAAGGTAAACATTTCAGGAATGACTTGTACGGGTTGTGAAAAACACGTAGAATCAGCACTTGAAAAGATAGGTGCTAAAAATATTGAGTCTAGTTATCGTCGTGGTGAAGCAGTATTTGAACTGTCCGATGATATTGAGGTTGAAAGTGCAATAAAGGCGATTGCTGACGCAAATTATCACCCGGGCGAAGCAGAAGAATTTCAATCGGAACAAAAGACGAATTTATTGAAAAAATATCGGCTAAACGTTGAAGGAATGACCTGCACTGGTTGTGAAGAACATATTGCGGTTGCTCTTGAAAATGCAGGTGCAAAAGGGATTGAAGTAGACTTTCGTCGCGGAGAAGCACTGTTTGAACTACCGTATGATGTAGACATTGATATCGCGAAAACAGCGATTACTGACGCACAATATCACCCGGGCGAAGTAGAAGAAATACAAGTGCAATCGGAAAAAAGGACAGATGTAAGTTTAAATGATGAAGGTAACTATGATTATGATTACATCATCATCGGTTCTGGTGGAGCTGCCTTTTCATCTGCCATTGAAGCCGTTACTTTGAACGCAAAAGTGGCTATGATTGAGCGTGGAACGGTGGGTGGAACTTGCGTTAATGTCGGATGCGTTCCTTCTAAGACCTTATTAAGAGCAGGGGAAATCAATCATCTAGCAAAAAATAATCCATTTGTGGGATTACACACTTCGGCTTCAAATGTTGATTTAGCGCCATTAGTAAAACAAAAGAATGATTTAGTAACCGAGATGCGAAATGAAAAATATGTGAATTTAATTGATGATTATGGTTTTGAATTAATAAAAGGTGAAGCAAAATTCGTAAATGAAAATACAGTTGAAGTAAATGGCAATCAAATCACAGCCAAAAGATTTTTAATAGCTACAGGTGCTTCTTCAACTGCACCTAATATTCCCGGATTAGATGAAGTAGATTATTTAACAAGCACTAGCTTATTGGAATTAAAGAAGGTTCCAAATCGTCTTACCGTAATTGGTTCAGGATATATCGGCATGGAATTAGGACAACTATTTCATAACCTCGGGTCAGAAGTCACTTTGATTCAAAGAAGCGAGCGTCTATTAAAAGAATACGATCCTGAAATTTCAGAAGCCATTACTAAGGCCTTAACAGAACAGGGAATTAATTTAGTAACAGGTGCAACCTATGAACGAGTTGAGCAAGATGGAGACATTAAAAAAGTTCATGTTGAGATAAATGGTAAAAAGCGAATTATTGAAGCAGAACAATTGCTAATTGCCACTGGAAGAAAACCAAATACAGAATCATTAAACTTACATGCAGCAGGCGTTGAAGTTGGTTCCCGTGGTGAAATTGTCATTGATGATTATCTTAAAACGACCAATTCCCGAATTTATTCAGCTGGAGATGTCACTCTCGGTCCCCAATTTGTTTATGTAGCTGCTTATGAAGGTGGACTTGCTGCTCGTAATGCAATCGGAGGACTAAATCAAAAGGTCAATTTAGAAGTGGTTCCAGGCGTTACGTTTACTTCTCCATCGATTGCAACGGTTGGTTTAACGGAGCAACAGGCAAAAGAAAAAGGATATGAAGTGAAAACATCGGTATTGCCGTTGGATGCTGTTCCAAGAGCGCTCGTTAATCGGGAAACAACAGGTGTTTTCAAATTAGTGGCAGACGCGAAAACATTGAAAGTGTTAGGGGCGCATGTAGTGGCAGAAAACGCAGGAGACGTAATTTATGCAGCAACATTAGCTGTGAAATTCGGTTTAACTGTTGGAGATCTGAGAGAAACGATGGCTCCATATCTAACAATGGCAGAAGGATTGAAGCTGGCTGTCCTAACTTTTGATAAAGATGTTTCGAAATTATCTTGCTGTGCAGGCTAAGGGAACTTTTTTACAACTCCCTATTCAAGTGAACCAGCTAATGCTTTAAGGGATTTTCTAAGTGCATTTGTGGTCACAAAAATAATTTAACACTGATGATTTCGACATCAAATCTATAATTGATACCTTAACACCGCAGAGTAATAAAGGATGAATAATATGTCAGACTTATTATCCTTACCAGACATTAAAACAATAGAACCGCCACAAGAAAATGAAACCGATATGATGTTTAAAGTTGAAGCAGTCGGACCACCTGAATGTTGTTCTGAATGTGGTTTTGACAAGTTGTACAAACACAGTTCAAGAAATCAACTAATTATGGATTTGCCCATTCGTTTAAAGCGAGTGGGCTTACAATTGAACCGTAGACGATACAAGTGTCGTGAATGCGGATCTACCTTCTGGGAACGCCTAATATCTGTAGATGAAAAGCGTAGTATGACCAAAAGGCTTTTAAAGTCCATTCAAGAGCAATCCATGTCTAAGACCTTTGTAGAAGTCGCAGAAAGCGTTGGTGTTGACGAAAAAACCATTAGGAACGTTTTTAAGGACTATGTGGCACTCAAAGAACGTGAATACCAGTTTGAAACTCCTAAGTGGCTTGGGATAGACGAGATACATATTATCCGTAGACCTCGGCTTGTATTGACTAATATTGAACGCAGGACTATTTATGACATCAAGCCTAACCGTAACAAGGAAACAGTCATCCAACGTCTTTCAGAAATCAGTGACAGGACTTACATTGAGTACGTCACAATGGATATGTGGAAGCCCTACAAAGACGCAGTGAACACTATCCTTCCACACGCTAAAGTTGTCGTAGATAAGTTTCATGTAGTTAGAATGGCTAATCAAGCCTTAGATAACGTCAGAAAGTCTTTGAAAGCCCATATGAGCCAAAAAGAAAGACGTACCTTATGCGTGAAAGGTTTATCCTTCTAAAGCGTAAACACGATCTAAATGAACGTGAATCATTCCTCTTAGATACTTGGTTAGGTAATCTTCCTGCTTTAAAAGAAGCCTATGAACTCAAAGAAGAGTTTTACTGGATATGGGATACTCCTGATCCAGATGAAGGTCATCTTCGTTATAGTCAATGGAGACACCGTTGTATGTCCAGCAACTCTAAAGACGCATATAAAGACCTCGTGAGAGCCGTAGACAACTGGCATGTTGAAATATTCAACTACTTTGATAAAAGGCTCACTAATGCTTATACGGAGTCAATTAACAGCATTATTAGGTAGGTAGAGCGAATGGGTAGAGGTTACTCGTTTGATGCCTTACGAGCCAAAATCCTTTTCAATGAGAAGCTCCATAAAAAGCGTAAGCCACGATTTAATTCAAGTGCTTTCAATAAAGCTATGTTATACGATACTTTCAATTGGTATGAAGTGAATGATCACGACATTACAGACAACTTAGGTGTCGATTTTTCCACACTTATTAAGAATTTGGAGAAGGGTGATTTATAAGCCCTTTTCCACCATAAAATCCGAATACCCGAAATTTTTTGATGAAAATTACTCACAAGAAATAATATATAGAACTGTTTAAATATCTTCAGGATAGAAAAAGAAATTGTCCAGGCACGAAGAAACTGTATATTTGTTGCTAAACTGTACATCATCTTTATGATACGGTATTTCGTATTTCTCAACTACATAAGCTCCGAAAACTAAAATGTGATAACCCTTTGATAACCTCTCGATTTTCAAAAGGATTATATATGTAAATATTGAGGATTTATCTCTTAAAATTACTTGATTTTAGTGATAATTTACCATAAATATCATAATGTAGAAAAAACCAGGTCTTAAGAAAGCTCGTAAAGCATCACAATTCTCAAAACGTTAATCAATACGATTATATCAACGTTTACAGACATTCAAGAATTTACTCTTGGATGTCTTTTTTGTTTCAAAAAATCAAAGTTCACCCCAAAATTCACCCCATATTCACCCCATCAATTTTTTAAACTACGAAATGCAATATCACCTACAGTCTGATTGACTTTATCTTTGGTATTAACGTAAGTTTTTGTAATTTCTTTATCACTATGAGTAAGAGCTTCTGAAATGGCCTCAAGAGAAATACCTTCTTGTTTAGCAAGAGTAGCACCAGTATGTCTTAGTTTGTGTGGTGAAGCTGGTGCTAATTCGGGATGTCTTCGTCTAACTGATTTCATTCTATAGTTCAGATAGTCTGTATGGAGAGGAAGATTAATATTATTAGTACGATCATTATAAGTAAAAACAAACTGTTTTTGTGTTTGCTTCAGTCCGAAAAGTTTGAGCTCTTCTTGTTGTTTAACTTTCCAATTTGCTAGAAGCTCCATTAGTTCGGTCGGTGCTTTAAAGAGAGTCCTTTTGTTTCCCTTAGTTGATTTCACATTACCAAAACGGTCTAAAGCTTGTTCTATAAGTATTTCTCCGGTTGAAAAGTTGATATGTTTCCATTGCAAAGCATAACTTTCTGATTTTCGGTCAGATAAGAAGAATGTTGTATAAAAGAGAGTGTAGTCTTTTAGGTCAATGAGTCCTTCTTCTAAATCAGTGTCAAAAGCTTGTAACCATAATTTTAGCTCCTCTTTATCGAGAGAAAGATCTTCTTCACGTTTACTCTCTTTAAGGAGAATTTTTTTATTTGCTTTAATTCTACTAATTGTTTTTCGGAGTTTATTTGATGGAATATACTCAAGCTCCTCAGCCCAATCGAAAACAGAATTTACATAGCTCCTAATAACCTTGAAATTAGCATAACTATTTGCCTTTGGAGTAAGTAGTGATAGTATAAGTTGTTTATTATTAATCAAATGTTCTATTGAGTAATTACCTAAAATTGGAATGATATGAAGCCTAAATATATTTTCTGTTTGAAATACAGTTGCTTTAGTAGGAGGTTTTAGTGTAGTAGTAGTTTGACCTGCTTTGTATGGTTCCAGCCAAATATCTTCATAAAAGTCTTTGAATAAGATATTACCCTTATCTTTTGAAGGAGTAGGAACTCTACCTAATCTCGCATTTTCAATATCAATAGCTAACTTTATTTCAGCTTCTTTAGCTTCTCTACGAGTTTTAAACCGTTTCTCATATCGCTCGTGACGATACCGGACTTGACTATTTACGCGCAAGATATTATGATAGTCAGGGAGGTACTTTCTTAACCGAGGATAGCTACCCAGGGGAGGAAACAGACCCTCTCAGCCAGAACCGCTACAGCTATGTGCAGAACAACCCTGTCAACTATACCGACCCGAGTGGGCACTTCTGGAACAGTATCAAAAAAGGCTGGAACTATGTTAAAAAGACAGCCTCTAATGCTTGGAATGGTGTTAAACGAGTCGTCTCAAACACCTGGAATAGTGTGAAGAGCTTCGCCTCCAAGGCTTGGAATGCGACTAAGAGTGCTTTCAACCACGCAACCAACTGGATTAGCACCCAATACAACCGTGCGGTTAATTGGGGTAGTCGACAGTGGAATCAGGTTCAAACGACCTACAATAGTGCCAGTGACTATGTACAAACGAAATACCAGCAAACAGTAGCTCAGATAGAGGCCAAACGGCAACAAGTAATTCGGTCTGCCTATGCCCTAGCAACAGGCTTGAGCTCTTCCCCAACCATCCGAGAAGGTCTCAATCTGTATCGTAACTGGAATACGGCTTTACAGAATACATTGAAGCACGTATGTAATCCAAAAACAATCGGTGCCTCCGATAAGGGAGAAACTAAAGTTCCATCTGTCGCAGATTTTAGAAAGTATGAAGATGCGGCAAGACATGGACTCAGATTGGATCAGAAAGAACGAATTGATAGGATGACATTAGAGGAGTATCTACAGGCTCCTCCAATGACTCCTGAGGAAAATACCTACGCATCTAATGTAAAATTTGCGAAGTTTAACCAAGAAAATAAAGCTAAACTTCCAACTATAGCAGCTGAATTAATAGGCTGGAATAATGGAGAACGTTTAATTACAGGGAAAGATCCACTAACGGGCGAAGACGCAAATCGTTGGGCGGCAGGTGCAGAGTTAGCTGTTGATATTGCAAGTAATTTCTATCCTATAGCTAAGGCTGGCAAATTAAGGAAACTTGAAAAAGCACTTGATGCAGTAGACGTAGTCAATGATGCTTCGAAAGCTGCAAAGGCGGTGGACAAGGCATCAGATGCTACTCGTGTGGCGGATAAAGTCAAAGATAGTATTCCTAAAATAAACTACTCAGATTTACCGGCTAATGTCCAAAATTCATATAAAAAATATTCCGATATAAAATGGGAAGGTAATTTCAAAGGGCAGACAGAGGGAACTGCAGCAGGAAAAAAATTTAGAAATGCTGATAATTCATTGCCAAATATTGATAAGCATGATTCACCAATCACTTATAAAGAATTTGATGTCAATAATAAATTACCATCTAAAGGAAGAGATGGAGAAAGATTTGTAAGAGGAAGTGACGGAAGTATTTACTACACAGATGACCATTATAAAACGTTTAAACAAATAAAGTAGATTAGAAAAAATGATAAAAAATAAAATTCACTATATACTAAAACAAAATATTGACGAAATACTATCTTCTGAAGATTTTGTAATTCTATTCGACGGGAAGAAAATTCGCAATAAGAATGAATTATTTCGTTTTCTTAAGGAAACTATGGATCTTCCTGATTCGGAAAATTGGAGCTCAATTATAGATTGGTTAACTGATCTATCTTGGTTGAAAGCAGATAAATATGCTTTTGTATTTGATAATTATAATTCTTTCTTAGCGGATGATCTTGTTTCGAAGGAGCTATTTTTAGAAATTCTGAGAGAAGACGTGTTGCCGTGGTGGGAAAATGATGCTAAAAAATATGTAGTAGGAGGAGTTGCAAAGAGTTTTCAAGTCTATATAATAAAAAATGATTAGGAGTAGAGTCGAAACTAATTATATAGAGGTTATCAAAGATATATCAAACTTCATTTGGTTATATTTTTTGAAGGAATATTGGTAGAAACTGAACTACACCCCAAAAGTTAGATATAAAATCTAATTCTTTGGGGTGTTTTGCTATGAAAATATATTTTGGCTCACTGAACTCCGTCAGATGGACAAGCTGTCGCCTCAACTAGCTATCAGCTCTTCCAACGCAAGCCAAAGGAAAGCAAGTCAGGTCGTAAGTCACCTTATACAGCCCCAAGTGGGGACCAACACTCCCTCTTCTGGTATGGCTTTAGCCAGAATGTCCTCCAAGCCCTGTCTGCTTTACCACAGACGATAGGAAGCATCTGGCACAGCATCTTTGACGATGTGTCGAGAGCCTATCACCAGAAAGTGGCTAAGGACCGAGCGACCAAGGATGGACAAGCCGTCGCATCAAGCAGCTATAACCTCTATGGGGCAAGCAAGGCAAGCACAGATACAACAGGTCAGCCCTTTGCCTATAACGGTGAAGCCCGCGACGATACTGGACTTAATTATTCAGGATAGGGCTACCTCCATGAAGGTAGCCCTATTTTTTTGACTGTGAATGAATCGAAGCGATGGGATTATACAGAGTTAGAATTTCTTTTTGCTTTGACTGAGATACATGAGTATAGATTTGTGTGACTGAGATAGAACTATGTCCAAGAATTTGTTGAATGTATCGAATATCTACATCACTATCTAGAAGCATTGTTGCGAAACTATGTCTAAACATATGGGGAGTAATAGGTGTAGTTAAGTTATGTTGTTTAACAAGGGTATTTAGAATTAAACGTACACTTTGCTCTGACAATGGTTTGATAGAATATTTTCCAGGGAATAGGTAGTCACTGGATTGAAAACAGTAGTTATTTATATATGTTTCTAGTAAGCTAAATGTTATTTGATCTCCTAAAAATAGGATACGTTCTTTCTTACCTTTTCCCATAATATGGACAGTCCTATTTGAAAGATTAATATTTTTGAGATGAATATGACAAAGTTCGGAAACCCTAATACCAGTTGAAATCAATAGGGAAATGATTAGCAAATTTCTTTCAGCTTTTTGTTTTTGATATTTAGATTTTGAATAGGTAACTTTCTCTTCTAAATGTGAAAAAATACTTTTCAAAATGTCATAAGGAATTGTTTTAGGTAATATTTTTTCCGTTCTAAATTGAAAACGTAATTGATTAAAAGGATTCTCATCAACTAAATTCTGATATTTTAAGTAGCTGTAAAACACCTTCAAACTAGCGATTTTGCGACGTAATGTATTAGATTTAAGATTGGATTTTATCAAATGTTCAACATAGGTTTCCACACGGGTGTAATTTGAATTGTAAAATTGCAAAATATCATTTTTGTAAGCTCTAATCGTATGTGAACTTAAGCGTCTATGAGTTTTGCAGTGGTCTAAGAAAGTAGAAATAAGTGTATAATCCATGAATAACTCCTTTATCAATAATCATGCTATTATAAACTTATTTAGATGCTTTGTATAGTGATAATAAATAGTTATCGGTAGGAGAGAGATGTGAGAGAATTTCAATATTTCATAAGTTATTCAAGAGATATTTACTACGAATTTGTAAATAATCTGAATAATACGTTAAATGAAATGGGATTAAAAACCTGGATTGACAAATTTGAAATTAACATTGGAGATGAAATAATTGATAATCTATATACTGTACTCGATAAAAGTGCTGATTATTATGGAATTATTTTTATATTCGATGAAACATTCTTTAANAAAGCATGGTGTATAAAAGAGCTAGATTATGCGATGAAGAAAAGGATTCCTTTTTTTCCAATATTGTATAAAATAAAAAAAGAAGATATTCCTAATGAATATACTTTCTTAAAAAATTATAATTTATTAACGGTATCATCGTTAAAAGAAACTGATTATATCGTAGATCGCTTTATATTGCTGCACTTGAACAATATTATTTGCAGAAGTATTTCTAATTTTTTAATTGACAGTTATGTTGGTAATTTTTTATTAGAACAAATTCGACATACTACTGTAAATAGTATTGATGCTATTTTTATCCTAGATAACTTCTCTCAATATTTGAGAAAACAAAAACAGTTGGGGAATTTTAAACTAACACATGAAATCTTGTTTTGTATTACAATAACCAGACTATTAAAAGAACGTTTATTTAGGAAAGATTTCCAAGGGGAGTACCATTTTAAAATATTGGAAATCATCCAAGAAATATATATTAAGACGTTTCTATAAATGTTCAAAATAGCCTTAGAGAACATTAAACATATAAAACTAAAAAACAGAGATTCACCAAATTGAAATTAAATGGTGAGTCTTCTGTTTTTATTAAAGTAAAAAGCTTTATATACTGATTTATTATTAAAGTTTATCCATGATGTAAGCATCTCTGATGTGATTAATGCAATCAATAATAGTTTGAGATAAAATTTCAGGATCTTTTTCTATCAGTAGCTTATCTAGAAAAGGAGTGAGGTAAGAATATTTATCAATTTCAGATAAAAGTGTTTTGTATACTTCTAAAGAGCTCCAACCAGTTGAACCTACGGGAATAATAAATCTATTTTGCTTTATAGCCCTGTCAAAATCTTCTAGTTCTCCCTTGGAGTTAGATAAAGTTCCGTCATAGTATTGATTTCCAAAGACAAATATAACTATACCTGCTTCTGATATCATATTATCTTGGAATCTTTTCTTTGCCGAACTATCAATATGTTTATCGCTACCTTTAATTAATGGGAGAGTTTTAATTTTTAGATATTTCGAAATATCAAGATTTTTATCATTAATAGCGGTCATCACGCCATTAATCACCTGTGGTCCTACACCTTCTATATTACCGTTACCTACTATAATTTCATTAGCAATTAATTTATATCCTAAAAGATATAGGAACTCAGTAGCACTATCTTCATCCCATTCTCCATAATTTCTACAACTTCCAGCAATAAATACACTATTAGTTAAACATAACTTATAAGATTGATTAAATAGTTCATCAATCTCATTATAATCTTCAATCAAAATAGTATGAATACCATATCTTTTTAAATCATTTATTTCGTGCTCTTGTTTTATCTTTCCGTATTCTAATTCACTTTCAGGGTCTTGGGAATTTTCAAACATATCAATGGTCAAATTTTTCCTAAAACAATAGTGCATCCTAATATTTTCTCCGATTAATAATCTAATTTTGCTTAGAATTTGCTGAATATCTGGATCATTTAAACTATATCCTACAAATACAAATGTTTTACTAATCAGATCTCCGCGTAGTGTTTGAATAAAAAGTTTGTGACTCTTATCAAAACTCTCGTAATCATCACGAGTCAATATTGCCTCATAGGGTCTAGAAATATCTCCATGAAATTTATAGACAGTCGCATCAATATTTGGAGGGGTAATTGACAAATCATTATTATCAATCTTGATGTCTACACGTTTTCCAGCTTTCTTCAAATTATCTTCAATTAAGTGGTCATAATTAGTTGTCCAAAAAGTTTCAATAGGCATGCTCGTTAACAGTGTTAGCAAATTATTATCTTTAGAGTCTTTTGTAAATTCTTGTATTAATTTTTGTGAAATCTGATTTTTTGATTGTGCAGAATTTTTGTAATATTGTGCAACTGAAATTAAGTCATACTCTTTATCAATATTTAGTCCAATCGAATCAGAAAATTTCCGTAATAATTCTTTCCAGTTTACATAACCTGAGGGAACAGAAAGTCCTGCACCAGCAAAAATTGCTGCATTATTTTCTAACATTGCCGCACTAAAATCAGAAATAAATTGTTTTTTTAGTTTTTTCATCTTTCTCCTACCGATAACTATTTATTATCACTAGTATACCATAGATTCCTATCTCCAATTTGTTTTCGATTGTAGTTTTCTTACTTTTTTAGATTCTCAAAGATGTTTTTAATAGCCTTATAGTACTTTTTCTTTAATAACTGAATATGAGGTATTCTATCTATAGGCAAAAAACGCACCAAAAATGGTGCATTTCTCTTTTTTTTGCTATAATAGAAATAAAAGGAGGAGTTAAATGATTGGAGAAAATATAAAAACGTTACGTAAAACACATAATCTCACTCAACCTGAATTCGCAAAGATTATTGGTATCTCTCGAAATAGCCTGAGCCGTTATGAGAATGGGACAAGTTCAGTTTCGACAGAATTAGTAGATCGTATCTGCAAAAAATTTAATGTTTCCTATCTCGATATCGTAGGGGAGGAAAAAATGCTCAAACCAGTAGAAGATTATCAGTTAACATTAAAAATAGAATTGATAAAGGAACGAGGAGCGAATATCTTAGCGCAACTTTATCGTTTTCAAGATGAACAAGGAATTGAATTTGATGATAGTTCTAATCCTTGGGTTCTAATGAGCGATGATCTTTCTGATTTGATTAATACGAAGATTTATCTTGTTGCTACTTTTGAGGAAGTAGAGCGATATAATGGCTATTTGGATGGCATTGAACGTGTGCTAGAACAAGCTAGTCATCTAGTGGTGGCTTAATGAAATTAGATAAATTTAGCCAGGATGACTTTATTAAAGCCTCTAATCGACTCGTTCGTTCTTTAACTCGTGGAAAAACAACTTCATCTCAGCCCAAGGCTATTTTGCTCGGTGGACAGAGTGGTGCTGGTAAGACAACGATTCATCGTATTAAACAAAGGGAATTTCAAGGAAATATCATTATCATTGATGGAGATAGTTATCGCTCTTTTCATCCGAACTACCTTGCTCTACAGGAAAAGTATGGCAAAGATAGTGTGGATTATACCAAAGTATTCGCGGGACAAATGGTTGAATATCTTGTAGATGAGTTGAGTAAACAAGGTTATCATTTATTAATCGAGGGTACCTTGAGAACAACCGAAGTTCCACGGGAAACAGCACAATTATTGACAACTAGAGGCTATCAAGTCTCACTTGCACTGATTGCGACTAAGCCTGAATTGTCCTATCTCAGTACTTTGATACGTTTTGAGGAGCTCTACGCCATAGATCCTAGTCAAGCGAGAGCGACTCCTAAATCACACCATGATGGAATTGTAGAACATTTAGTTGATAACTTACGAGAGTTAGAAAATGACAAAATTTTTAATCAAATTCAAATTTATCAAAGAGATCAATTGTGTGTTTATGATTCGGAAGTAGACGAAATCTCAGCAGCAGAAGTTTTACAAGAATGCCTCTTCGGAAAATGGAGTAAGGTGGAGGAAGAGATGTTGAAGATGGGACAGGAACGGTTGAGAGAACTGGGGGAAGTGTGACGGTGGAACATTAATTTTCACATGGATATTTAGTATATAATATGAGAGGTAGATAATGGAAACTGTAAATACAATTTTGGGAATAGTTGGCTCGTTGTTTGGTATATATGCTACGGCAATTTCTCTTAAAAATAAGAAAGACATTGAAGTAATTATAAAAAATTCTAATAATAGTCAAAATATAGGTAATAATAGTAGTAATAATGTGCAAAATATTGGTGATAGGGGGAAATAGATGGCTAATTCTCAGAGTATTGGAAATCATAGCAATAATAATACTCAAAATTTATACATAACAAATATTGAGCGGCGTACATTGATCCCAACTGTTATTTTTCAGCTTTTAAAATATGTTGAAGGATTTCACTCTCAGAACGATGAAAAATTTTTACTTGAACAACCAGCTGAATTAAAAGCGAAATTACAATTTAATAATTTTAGGAGATATATTAGATTATTTAAAGAGGGTCTCGGTAACTATATTTTACTAGAAAAGGTACTAAAAGATGAATTCACAGATAGTCAAAGAGTAGTTGAAAATATAAAGAATATTTTTATGGATCATACTCCTATAGATGCAGAAGGAAATCCGATAGTAGGTAATGGTGATGAATGTTTGAAAAAGATGCATGATGATATCAAAGAAAGAATCGCGAGAGATCCTGATTTTTTATCTAGTCAAATTGATGACCTAGAATTGGATAAATTTATTATTGCACTTCTTCAATATGGAGTCATGGAGTGTCAGATATTATTGAATCCAAATATTTATATGGGGGATAATAATGTTATTACTTGATAAAAATGCTGAGCCCAAAAAGACTATTTTTTATCTTTCAGCTATTGTACATGGCTTGATTTTAAAGAAGAAAGTCAATATAGAAAGTCTTTATATAGAACTTCAAAAAGAAATTGAAGATGACCTAAATTATGATTTTTTTATTTTAGCACTAGATTTTCTTTTTCTATTAGATAAAATAAGAGTTAATAATGAAGGAGATATTGAGAGTGTTCATTAAAAGTTTGAGTATTATCAGTAAAAATACTGATGTTGTATTGAGAAAAATAGAATTTAAAAATGGAATTAATTTTATAGTGGATTCGGAGAAGTCTGATAAGCATAATAAAGTTGGAAAAACAACATGCTTAAAACTACTGGATTTAAGTTTAGGGGCAAAAAGTAAAGATGCCATTTTTAAAGATTATGAAACACAGAGTGTTAATGAACAATTAAGATTGTTCATTGAAAATCAAAAAATCTATACTGATATGGTATTAATAGATGATTTCAACCATCCTTCTAAAGAAGTTTCTATAAAGACAGAGTTGTTTAACAGAGGTAAGCGATATATTAATGGTGAGCAAACTTCATATGATGAAGTTAACAAATATTTAAATGAATTATTGTTTGAAAACAGCTCTCAAAAGCCAAGTTTTAGAAGCACAATAAAGTCATTTGTACGAATTTTAATGACTAAGGATAATACTCAATTTTTAAAAGTATTAGATAATTTTTCAAATATTTCGGAATATCGTGCTATATATAATTATTTGTTCGATATTTCAGATCCTAAAAATGATTTAGAGCTTGGTAAATTAAAACAGGAATTAAAAAAAATAAAAAGTAAGGAAGAGAATTATAAAAAAACAAATACTATAGATGATGTTGTAAAAATAAAACAAATTAATGTTGCAATTGATAAAGAAATTGATCGGTTAGAAAAAGAAATAAATGATTTAGTGGATAAAAAAGCATTTGAGAAAAATAGGGTTCATATTAACAATATTAGAAAAAAATACGAGGAGATAAGTCGACAATTAAGTAAAATTGATTTTGACATTTTACAGTTACAAAAATATATCAAAGAGGCTGAGGAGAAATCCCAAAGAATAGTTAATCAAGAACTGGCAAATGACTTTTTTCAAGAGATTTCAGAATTGCTGCCTAGTATTACTAAAACTTTTTTGGATTTAGTTGAATTTAATTCCCAATTGAGTAGAAATAAATTGTCTTATTTTAATGATAGAATTCAAGAATTGATAAGAGAAAAGGAAAATAAAGAAAATATATTGACGGAATTGACTGAAAAAAATTCAGAATTTATTTCTTTAGTAGAAGAAAATAAAGTAGATTTATATTATGATAAATTAAATCAACTAAATGAGTTAAAAATAAAAAAAGTACAAAATAATTCAACAATTATTAGCTTAGAAAACATTGAGGAGCAAAAACAGTCTATAGAAAAAAGACTATCTGAACTGGAGATGACTGTTAAAAATAATGAAGTAGAATACCAGAAAAAAATGGATATTTTTAATAGTTGTTTTAAGAGCGTTGCAGGTCGAATAAATAAAGAACAGCCTGTCTTACTTTATAATCCCAAGACAGATGAATTTCCAGTTTCAATTGGTCAACTATCTGAAGGTACAAGTACAGGGACTAGAAAGTCCCTTATCGCTGCATACGATATTGCTTATCAACTTTTTGCTAGAAAAATTAATAAAACAACTCCTAAATTTATTGTACATGATGTCCTTGAGAGTATTGAAGGTGATGATATTAGGGCGTTAGTTGACGAAGTGGAAAGTAATCAAATACAATATATTTCAGCTATTTTAAAAGAAAAGTTGGTATCCTCTGGGATGTCATTGGAGGAACAAAACAAAATGATTATTTTAGAACTTTCCATGAAAGATAGATTGTTTGAGAAATGCAGTGAGTTATTAAATGTTCATTGTTAAGTATTTATAATCTAAATCGGATACCTAAGATTTATTCTCAATTTTTATCTATTATAAAATGTACAAAATATTAACCATTCAAATGGTGTGAACTTTTTGGTAAAATCTAGCTCAATTTGTGTAATTTTAGGGTAAAATTCACACCATTCAACTGAAAGTTATTCAAATTAGATGAAATTTTGTTTTCTGTAAATCTGAGAAAACGTTGATTTTAAAGGAATGACGAAGCTTGTTAAAATAAAAATGTATCAAACCAGGTCTTAAGAAAGCTCGTAAAGCATCACAATTTAGTAAACGTTAATTCGAAAGAATTACTATACTTACAAAGAGCACCTTTCGGGGTGTTCTTTTTGTACTTTCTTACTAAATTGGTGTGATTGACACAGTTGTTGCGACTTCAGTCGCTTACAAATGCGGCTGCAACCGGACAAGCCCAGTTGCCTCAAAACGTTAAGGACTAGCTACAATACAGCATTTACAACACTTCATGGTTCACACCATGGGGTGTTTTTTTGATGATTTTTAGTAAAATTCACACCATTTTTCACACCAAATTCACACCATTACTTTTTAAGATTGCGATAAGCAATCTCTCCAACAGCCATTGGAATGACATTTGAAGTGTTGACATAAGTCTTAGTTGTAATAGTATCACTATGGGTTAGAGCTTTATAGATTCCATAGTTTAATCCAGTTTTAGATATTTCATTTTCTCCCTTATTTTATTATTTCTTGAGTATTAGCTTCTCAGCAAAAACGTTGAGAGCAAGTGCGACAGAATTTCCATTCAGCGAAGTATCTGATAAGAAAATAGGGTTGACTGCCTCAACAAGAGCATCTTCTGGAAAGACAGTGGTAGAAGCAGGTGTAATAACGTGGAAGGCACCATGAGTTTCACTATTTAGAATATGTCTTTGGTCCTTTCCTTCTTTACCAAAGACATAACGAAGAACGTTTTCTAATTTTTAATAGTAAACTGGACCGATAAATTCTGGTTTCATTTTTAAAGTGTCTGGTATCATAAGTTTTTTCCTTTCTGATTGTAAAATAAAAAGAGTTAAGCTGGTAGCTTCACTCTTGAGTAGTAGTGAGAAGAGAGTTTACGTTTAAACATTCTAGTATAGAATTCCACTTCAACATGAGAAAATCCTGTGATGAGTGATTTCTTTGCTAAAGAATCTAAATCATTCAAAGCTTGAGTATATAGCTTTGCGATTAGCTTATCAGATGAACTGAAGATTCTATAAGTAAATGTGTAATTATCGTAAAGTCTTTGACATTGTAGTGCGAAAAAAATTTGTCATAGTATCCTCCTTTATTATAAAAGTGAAAAAGCTACTAAGTAAAAAGAAGACTTAGTAGCTTGAGAGTGAGTCTATCTGATAAGGATAGACAGCAGTAAAGAAAAGTTATTTGGTTGAAGGCTTCCTCCTTCACGGTGGCAACGTTTAGCAAGGTGCTTTGCATAAATTACCATCGCTCTCTCAGCCAACCTCAATAGGTAGTCATTATCATACTCACTGGATTCTCTTACGCCCTTTGGCGAAGCCAGTTCACTTTACTATTCGGGAAAGTGCGAAAGTCCGAAATGCGTGGAAGCCCACAAAATGTTTTAAATCTTCACTTCAACCATCAAATAGACTTGACTTTTTTTACAAAACGTTTACAATAAAGGTACAAAGTTTAGTGTAGTTTTGCTAATCAGTTCTCTGGTTGTCAGACACATTTTTTATTTAATTGTCAATGATCGGGATTTAGCCTTGAAAATAAGGCTATTATTTTCAATTGATATACAACTATTAGTTGTTGGTTATGTTATACAACTGAAGGTTGTAAAAATCAACGATTTTCTGCAAAATTTTAAAATAATTTTTTGAGGTCACCTATGGAATTCGCAGAACGCTTGAAAACACTAAGGAAACAAGTAAAACTAACACAAACTCAAATAGCTGAAAAACTAAATATTTCCCAACAGGCATATGCTTCATGGGAACGTGGAGTAAAAAAACCAACTCAGGAAAATCTAGTTAAGATAGCACAAATTTTAAATGTTTCAGTTGATTATCTAGTTGGGAATTCAGAAGAAACAGAAGGAGATTTGGAGAATATAGAACTACTCTTTCGTATGAATTCAAAGGGACTAACAGATGAAGAAAAGGAAATCTTTAAAAAAGAGTTAATTGAGTTTATGGAAAAGCGGAAACAGATATTTAAGGAAGGAAAATTCTAATATGGAATTGATATATCTTAGAATACAAAAAAGTAAGATAGGAATTAATGAAGAGGAAATTAATTTCTCAAATAAATTTGATGTAAAAGTATACAACGGTAATATTATAATCGAAGAAAAAGAAAGTGATATATATAATATTTTTGGAGATAAAATATCTAACTTAAGTCTGATTGTTGGGAAAAATGGAACTGGAAAGACAACAATACTTGAGAGTATTTTTACAAATGGACAATATAAAAAATCTCATCTTTCTTCTTTTCATACTTTACTAATATATTATATTGATAAAATTGTGGTTTCGGGAGAAAAATGTAATTTATTTTGGATTGAATTTGATTCGTATATTTCTAAAAAATTTGAAGGTTTAACTAAATCTGGATTATACTATCAGTTCAGAGGAAAATTATGTAAAACTGATTTAAGGGCAAAAGAAATTCGTGGAATAGAATTTAAGGAAAATGCATCGTTAGTATGTTATCTTGGATTACAACCAAATATAAAGTGGGTTTCAATGAAAGATTATTCTGACAGCATAATAGAATCGGTTAATCTAACCAAGAAAGCTGTTAAAAACGGAAAAATCTCTGATTTGCTATATTTTATTAACAATTCTGATAATATTGTTAATAAACCTGAACTTGAATTTAGAATTTCTAGTTATCTTCCATATAGATCTAATGCTCAACTTTTTTATATTTATCATGGATTGATAAATGAGTTTGATAACTTCGACAGTTATATGGAGCAATTTAATTTGAAAGATATAAGGGTATATAATGTTCAAAATAGATTGTTTTTTCCGAACTTTAAACATAAGCATTTTATTATTAATTATCTAGAGCGTAAATTATTAAATATCATTGAGGAACTAAAAACAACAACAAATGAGGATTTGATTCAAATATTAGATAGAATTGTTAGCGTCAGAAATCGTTACTATGACTATGCATATCCATTTTCTTATTGGGATGAAAAAATATTAAATCGTGAAAAAGATTTAATTCGATATTTGGATGACTATTATTGTGAGAGGTATAATCATCGTTCCATAGATAGATTTTTAAACAAACGAGAAAGTTTTTTAATTGCTGCTATTAGTGAATTAATTGATCATGAAGATGAATATATCAAATTAAAAAAAACTATTTATGCGATGAGGGAGATTCTTAATTATGGTCATATAAACTCTAGTGAGAAATTAAAATGGAAAATTAATATTGAACAGATCGATAATAATGGAAGCTATAGATTAATACAAGATGTTGCTGATTCTGCTAGTGATATTGAAGTCAAGTTATCCAAATTAAGTGATGGTCAAGGAGTCTATTGCAACACTTTTGCAACACTTTTTTCAATTTTAGAAAATAAAAATTTCACAGATAAAATCATAATTCTTGATGAACCTGATTCAAATTTACATCCAGAATGGTCGAGAAATTTTATTAATGATTTGAAAAGCTTAATCGATAAATATTTACTCAAAGGAAGAGCTCAGATTATTATTACTACCCATTCTCCATATATAGTTAGTGATGTCTTTAAGAATTCAGTTTTTAATTTAATTGATAAAGCAGATCTTAATAAAGATAATAAAAAGTTGAGAAATGGTAAGAGAGTTTTAATTAAAAATGCAAAGGTGTCGTTTGGAGCGAACATTTTTGATTTAATGGGGGATTCTTTTTTTATGGAGGCTACAATTGGAGAATTTGCGAAGAATACTATACTTGAAATATCAAAGAAACGGTTACTTGACTCAGAAATAATAAACTATATTGATGATGCTGTGCTTAAGAGGATGTTAAAAAAGAGGTGAAAATTGTTAAAAATTTTTAGAAGTGATATTAATCAACTCAAACTAAATGAATTACATCAATTAATAAAAAGAAATATTTTAAGAAAAATTAATTCAAATGATTCGGTTAAAGCTTTTCTTACAGAATTTTTTGACCTTGAGCAGAGTCAAATACCAAGTTTTATTAGTGATGTATTAGGAGAAATAAATGATGGGGAAGAAATATTTCAAACCAATGTGTTAGATAATTATTTTTTTAAACAATATCATAAATTATTTGAGATTATTGATGAATTATCGCGATTGAAGAACATGAAATCAAAAGAGGAAATTAAAAGATCGGAGTTTAATAAAGGAGTTAACTATCTGCTTTCTTTAAACGATCTTATAGATGAACTGGAGATGGTGGGCAGTAATTTTCGCCTTGAAAAAATTTATGATATATCAAGAGAAGAAGTTGATTTGCCAAGGGTTAAGAAAGAAAGAAAAGAAGAAGTTTTTTGTAAAATTTATGATTTATATACAAATTTATATGATTTACATGATATATTGAAAAAAATAAATAAAATTTTTTCGTACACCAAAAATATTTCACCAGTAAGAAGTCTTTTAGCTTCCTATATTAAAATCAACTCATGTCCTTACTGCAATTTGGAGCTTCTATATTTAACGGAAATCGAATTAGGAGATAACGAAACCCAAATTTCAGCATACTGTGAGTTAGACCATATACTTCCACAGTCTAAGTATCCGTTATTTGCTTCTTCAATTTGGAATTTAGTTCCAGTTTGTAAAGATTGCAATTCTAACAAGTCAGATAAATTAATTTCTTTTAACTCATGGCTATTCGATCTTGATAATGAAAAGTTCAAAATAAAAATATTGTACGACAAGACAAAAGCAATACTGGAATATATGAATGGACGAGGTCATGAGGAGTTTAATATTTCAGGAATTGAAATTTCTGCGAATAATCCTGCTGTTAAAGAAGATATAAAAATCCTAGATCTTAATGCAAGATATTCCGCACATATGAAAAGTATGAATTCCAACCAGTTCTTAACATTAATGATTGATGGTTTACGAAAATCAACCAGTATGTCTATTTCAGATTTACTAAACATTACTAATGCAAAAGATCCATCGAGCGTCTTTTCTTATTATTTCAAGATTATGTTTTGTGATTATAAAGAAAAACATTATAACACGGTAACATATGGAAAGTTGATTTCGGAATTTTTGAGAGAGAATCAATTAGATGAAAGTTTATTCGAGTTATGAATCATTAAATTAGTGGACAGTTGTCCACTTTTTTTATACAATGTATTCAATCGATTTGGTTTAGTTTTTACTATGATTTAAAGGAGGGACTGTTCGTTGGATAAATTTTATTTAAGAGTAAGTGAAATAACAAAACAGAACCTGTATTCTTTTATGAAAGAGGAAGAAATTTCAACCCTGAACTACAACTTTCGCTACTATTTTGACCATTGCATTCAGGAGTATCATATTCAAGTCATAAGTCATCACTTTTCAAACCATAAGATTGAAGGGTTGACAGTTATTGATGAGTTAGGTACGAGTTTTTCCTATGAGATAGACAATCCTCTAACTAAGCGCCACTTCACATTATGTCATGAACTTGGACATTTTATTTTAAAGCACGACGGATCACATTTCACCGAATCCGTTGACAATCGAGAGAATATCGTGGAGCGAGAAGCTAATATTTTTTCTGCAATTATTCTCATGCCTGATATTGTCCTCCTGTCTAAGATTTATTATTCATGTGATTTATTTCAAAAAATCAAAGAGGATTTGGAAGTTTCAAGTCAAGCTCTATATTTCCGATTAATCGACTTATTGAGAGTTTGTCAAGTAAGTATTGAGTCAGCTATTAAGGAGGTAGTATCAGAATATTTAGAAGGTCAGAATGAATCTCTTCGTAACTATTTTCATCAAATAAAGGAAACTTTGATTGCAGAATTCAATCAGTATCAAATACCTCTGTCGGCAAGATTAAAAAAGAAAATGAAACAAACAAATTTTGTAACAAGTCAAGAATTGCCAGAATTACTCGATCAAAGCAGGTGGAATAAAATCAGAGAAATAAAAAATTTTAGAGTTTAGCTTGTTTACAATAAGGGAAAATCCTTAGCTTATGTTTGGGATAGTGAAAAACTATCAGAGATAGAAGCAAGAAAAAAAGCAAATTTGCAGCTGTTAAGTATGTTAGATTAATTAAGCTTCGACAAAAAATACTTGGAAAAATGGGAACATAATGTTAAAGAACAATTTAAAAAATATTTAAATAAAAGTGATCCAAAGTGTATTTATGGGAACTTTTACAAAAAAATAGAAAGTAAAAATGTGAGAAGTGATCATTGCCATGAAATGGTTTTTGAAATCAACGAAGAATATTAGTGTTTTTCGTATTTTTTAGTCTTTAAATACGGTATAATAGAAGTAAAATTTAGAGGATGTAGGTTCTATGCAGTCATTAAAAGAGCTAATAGAAAATTTAAAAAATGATATACAATCATTTGAACTTGTGGCAACTTATTTAGGATACAGTCTAGGTGAAAATCCAATAGAAAATTCGGGTGAATGGAAGATTCTCTTTACTGATAAACTAGAGGATAAATCTAGAGGTGTGATGGCTATCAAGTTTCAAGAAGACTTGAATTCCTCTTCGAAAACAATCGAAGTTAGACGTCTATACAAACAGGTTGAAAAGTTAAGAGATAGCTATACAGTTGATTTTGATACTCAATTAGTTGGGTTTATCGGAGAAAATCGGATAGTTATTTTCCCAACCCATAGTGGAAATAGAGATGTCCGACTTGACATCAATTTAGAAACTGCTGAAAAGTCATTCTATATTTCAAATTTTAACTTATTGAAAAACGAAAATATTCAAATTGAAGAAGATGATTTTGGTTTTGGGGAAGATATAAGAATTCCCGAGGGAGCATTCACTCAACAGCTTTCTAGTCACTTTCTAGTGGTTGTTTCGTATTATCGAAAAAAACTTTCAGAATTAATAACTGCAAGTCCTTTAAAACAAGAGTTGAAGGAGTTGGTTGGTTTTAAAGCTCAGTTTTATCTGGAGCAACGTGATTTAATCAATTTGGTTGAAGATGATACTTACACGGCAGTTCTGTCAAATGTAGTTGACACGATAATCCTTAGACAATTGATGAGGAGGTTTTTAGAAGGTTACTACGGTTCGGAAGCCTTTAATGTCAATGATATAGCGCTAGGAGTTGGGAACGGTACTCTTGACGATGCCTTGAAAAAAATTGCAGAAGCGGAGGCAACTATACGTATTGGGGATGAAGACACATTTAAAAAACTAAACCGTAAAAAGACTCCAATTAAAAATCAAAACGAAATCAGTTTATTTGATATTTTTGATGACGATGAGCAGCGTGAGACATCAAGCTTAAGTTTAGAAGAAAATAGCAAGGAACAGATTAGTGAAATTAGCCGAAAGGCCACTGAACAATTTAGAACTGTCTACGATGGTGACTTATTTGCGGGTAGTGTTGGACAAGTTGCAGATCGTTTAGAAATTCTTTTAGCGGAAGATTACACCGATTTCTGGACAAAATTATGGCTAGATACAAGCGCTCAAGAGTATTCCTTCCGTTATGAAGATTTACCACCTAATGCAATTGAGAGGCAGTATGAAAATTCAATGAGCCAAAATGTTCAAATTAGAATTGAAGATAATAATACGCCGGTAGTGTTCTATGGAGAGGATATCGTTGAGCAAAAAAATAAGGGTGCATACTATACTGATGAACGATTTGTAAACTATATGGTAAAACAAACTGTTGAAGTTGAGTTTGAAAAACGATATTCGAAGTTAAAAGATGCACTGAAATCTGGTGAGCTTTCTGATATTCAAGCTAGTGTTGAATACTTGCTTGATCTGAAAATTGCGGACTTGTCTTCGGGGGGAGGATCTTTTCTACGCGGAGCTTTTCAGCTACTAACGAGAAAACAACCTCTGATGTCAACACTTAATTTACCTCAAGAAATTGAAGAGCAGTTTCCTTATTTCAGAGAGGATGACGAGGCCATTTATCAGTGGGAAAAGTATATTCTTGAGCATATGATATATGGCGTAGATATCGATTATAAGGCAATTATCATTTCAAGTTTAACGTTGACTTTATCATCTATCGAACATCGTCCAAAGGATATGAAACTCCCATCTTTAATTGGAAGAAATTTAATCCATCAAAACTCATTAATTAATACAGTTCCCTATTTAAGACGAAAAGAAATATATGCTAATTACAGACCAGAGTTGAAGGAATTACGGAAACTTAAAGTAGAAGGATCTGAAAAATACGAAATAAAGAGGGCCGAACTACAATCTAAACTGTTGAAATATCTTCCTGAAAAGCTACGAGCAGAAAGTACTTTCTTGCATATTGAAGCTATTGAAGTTAATTTACCAGAAATCTTTTTTGATGAAAATGGTGAATTTATTGAAAACTCGGGCTTTGACGTTGTTATTGGCAACCCACCATGGGAAATATGGAAACCAAATTCAGACGAATTTTTCTCCCAATATGATGATACATACTTGTCCTTATCACGTACGAAAAAAACTAAACGCCAGGGTGAATTATTTGAAACCATGCCACGTATTAAGGATAAATGGGAAGAGGAGCTTAATAGGATCGAGCAAGGATCCATTTATTTCCGCCACACGGATAATTTTAGTAATCAATCTTGGATAGTTGAAGATAGGAGAACAAGCAGTGACATTAACCTATACAAAATTTCTGTAGAACGCTTTTTACAGTTGCTCAAACCAGAGCAATACATATCTCTGATTGTTCCCGATAACCTTATGACGGATTTAGGCTCCACTGGTCTTCGACACTTAATTTTTGATGAGTATGATTTGGAAGAATTCTTATCATTTGAAAATAGGTTAGGCATTTTTCAAACTATCCATAGAAGTTACAAATTTGCTGTAACCACTATCAAGAAATCTCCATCAAAAAGAGAGAAATTTAAAGCTTTCTTCTACAAACTCAATCTTGATGCACTCAATCAAGAGAATGAAAAAATGGGCTATCCATTTTCTCTGGTTAAGGAAGCAGAACCTGAAAAGTATTCACTCTTTGAGCCACGTAGTATTAAGGAATTTAATCTCTATCAAAAAATTAAATTGAAATTCCCACCTTTGAGAGAGACTGAAGTAATTAAACTCAGAAGAGATTTTGATAAAACTAATGATTCAGCTTTGTTTTTACCAATCGAAGAAGCTGACTATCCACTCTATGAAGGTAAATTGATGAATCAATTTAAGCTGGTTGATGTCCCGACAGAAGGTGTTTCTGAATCAGATATCCTCCGAAAAACGGGAGCTGATTATGAAAAGTATAGGATTGGTATTCGCGCCATAGCTAGTGCAACGAATCAACGTTCACTTATTGCTACGTTATTTTTAAAAGGGAGCACTGCTGCGCACAGTATGTGGATGGAAAGAGACGCGGGTAATTCATCAATAGAGGAGAAACTCTTTTATCTTGGCCTTATAAATTCCTATGCTCTAGATTTTGTTTTGAAAAAGTTGGTCAATACAAACATTAGTCAAACCTACCTCAAACAGCTACCAATTCCTACGATTTCAGATGTTTCATCTTCGGATGAGATTATACAAATTGTGAAGCAGTTATTGCTTGAAAATGGACCACTATATGAAGAGTTGAAAGAATTGGTACCTGGAGAAAATTTCAATGAATTTACTCATGATGCCTTAATTGCAGAGTTAAATGCTAGAGTCATGGTTGCTTTTGATCTAACTCGAGAAGATATAATTGATTTGATGAAGACTTTTGAGACAGCTAATCATAAAACATTTGTAGAAGAAGAAACACAACGGATTATCGCCGTTTACGATAGGATAAATAGATGACAGAAAATAAGGATTTAGAAACAGAAATTTTTCAACGCAAGGTAATTGATAACAGACGCCTCTCTATGACTGACACGTTCAAATATCTCATCTCAGACTCAGGCACGCAGACCTTGAGACTTGGAGTAGGTTATTTTTACATTTCGGGCCTCATTTTGATTAAGGATGAATTTCTTCAATTTATGAATGAACGAAACGGTCGTGTACAAATTATTATGGGAAATCAAACTAACCAAGAAACGGTAAGTGTTCTGGATGTGAAAACAACCCAAGAGTACAGAGCCGAGCTTCCGCAGCTAATGAGCGCGGATTTGGATGGTATTCTATGCGAAGAAGATTTCTTAAAACAAGTGAGACAATGGATTAGTGAAGGACGCATTGAGATTAAAGTCTACATAGGAGACGCCAATTACTTCCATGCTAAATCATACTTATTCTCAAGAAGTTTTGAAAGTAGTCAAGGGAAAGCTATTGTAGGTTCTTCAAACTTTTCAAAAAATGGTTTGATAGGAAATACAGAATTAAATGTCTTAGGACAGGATAATTATTTCGCCTTGAATGATTGGTTCTCAGAACTTTGGGAGTCGAATGAGGTGGATAATTTCTCAAGTGAATTGATAGAAATAGTAAAAAGCAAATTTCCAAATTGGCAAAAAGGTAAACCCTATAAATCAACATGGGAGACCTACTATGATTTTGCTCAGATATTTGGTAAGCCTTATGCTGAGTTTGATGAGAAAACCGAATGGTCAGAATTTCTCTATCCTCACCAAAAAACAGGGATTATCGATATTTGGGATAAATTGAATACATTTAGTACTGCTGTTTTATCAGATGGTGTTGGACTCGGGAAAACTAGGACAACAGCTGGTATTGTCAAGCTAAGTATAGAAAGGCAGGCAGACCTAAAGACCCTGATTATTGCTGACAATAAGTTAAAGGTTCAGTGGACAGAGGAACTTGCAATCTTAGGTATTTCAGACTCACACTTTCAATATATCTCAAGAGAAAAGTTAGCTTTATCAACTGGTAAAGATCTTGAAAAAATTGCTGAATTCTTTGATTTGATTATCGTGGATGAGGCTCATTTAGGATTTAAGAATAGAGGAACTAGAGCCTATAGGAACTTACAATTAGTAGATGAACATTCTCAAAACATTGGGAAAAAGATAAAAGGACTAATGCTAACGGCAACTCCTTGGAATAACAGCCGAAAAGATGTTTTGAATTTAGGAAGCCTCTTCTTAGATATAGATAGTATTCCAGTTAATAGACGCTATCAACAATATTTTTTATTCGGAAACAATCAACGGGTTATTAATAAACTTGTTACGGATGATGTAGCTTTTAGCGAATTTTGGGAAGATTTATTCTTACAAAGAACCCGTAAGACTTATGGTGGCCAGAACGTCAATTTTGCCAATCGTAAATTTCCAACTGTCGAAATACCATACGAACCAAGAAAAAACAAAATCTTTACGGATAATTTTGAACGTATCTCAAATTTAAATTTCCCGTATATGGATGCAATACGATATATTAATCCAGAGAGAAATGATATGAGTGGTGATCGCCTGAAATTAATGCTACTAAAACGGGCAGATTCAAGTTGGCAATCATATTTGAAGTCACTGGAAGGTATTAGAGATAAAAACACAACTTTACTTAAACAGCTAGATATAGTAGAAAATTCATCAAATCCGACAAGTGAATTCAAGATGTTTTTATCAAGGAAATATGGTTTAGATGAATATTTATCAAAAAATGTTGGACTCTTGACGACTGATATTGATTTTGATGATTTTAGTGATGCTTCACTTCTTTCTCAATACCAATTTGATTCAAGTATAAAAAAACGTCGCTACTATGAAAAAATAAGTAAACAGATTGACGACATTAAACCAAAACTTGCGAAAGTAACGATCACTAAAATGAAGTCAGACGCTATCAGTGATGATGAAATTTTAAATAACCTGATTAATGAATTACGGTCATCTTATGAATTTATCGATGAGAAGTTTGATAAAGTCAAACAGAAGATTGTTCTGGAGCTCTCGCGTGGTCGGAAAGTTATCTTAATTTCACAGTTTTCTGATACAGCAAGATATTACTATGATAAATTGCTGAATGATGTTAAACTATCTGATGACAATATGGGATTGATAACAGGAAATGATGATGAAAATCGTGTAGGAAGATACCTCGAAACGAAGAAAGAAATACTAGATAGATTCTCTCCGTTATCAAAAAATCGTCAGGATATTTTCGGGACTGTCCAAGAAATTAATCTTTTGGTGGGTACAGATACGATTTCCACTGGACAAAACTTGCAAGACGCGGTTGTTCTTATGAATTTAGACTTGCCATATAATCCGATGATATTAGAACAGAGAATTGGCCGCATTGATAGACCGCGACAAGATACTGAGGTTAATGAAATTTATATCTACACATTCCCAGTATACGAAGCTATTGATGTGGAACTCAAGATGTCTGAAAGACTTGGAAAGAAAATGGCTGGGGTGCTCTCTGATACAGAATTTGATGACATGGTTTTACCTGAGTATACATCTTATCTTGAGGATGTAAAGAGCAAAAAAGGTGAAGCAATTAGAGATATGTTGGACGAAACTGTAGAAAAAACAATATTCAAAAGTGGGCTAAGATCTGAGAAACACTCGTCAGAGTTTAAAGAAGCAAACAAGAGACTTTATGATGTGAAAATGTCAAAGATAACACGGACGAATAACCCAGTTTTCAAGACATATAGTTTCTCAGGAAATAGTAATGATCATAGTATATTAGTAGGTAGAGTATTCTTCAATGATGTAAATGGAGCTCCTATAGCAAAATCTGATAGAATTTTTGACCTTGATGATCTAGAAAATGAAGAAATTGTAAATGCAGAAAAATATCTAAGGTTAGCTAGTTCAAAAACAATTATTTCAACAGCAGATTTATCACAGGAAAAAGCACAAATACTTATAGAGAAAACTCAAGAACAACTCAATAGGCATAAGCAATTGATAGTAGATACATACAATTGTGCAGTTGAGACAGCTGAAACCAACTATAAAAGTTTGCAAAATAAAGTTTCTGAAAGTGCAGCATTGAAAATCAGCCAAAGTGTCAAAGATAAGGGAATTGTTCCACTCATTTTGAGTCGTATAGAAGAGGCTGGATTGAAACCTACAGATGTTAGAAAGATTGCCGATTATATTCGCATGATTGATGAAGAGAGTGAATTATATCAGTATGTAAAAGAGATTGATGCCGATGTAAATCGATTCTGGCATGAATTCGAAGACTATGCTGAAATATTCGATTTTGCTAATTTAGATTCATCCATAGGTGCAAAAGTTGTTAGATCTTCTAATCGTCAAGCAAGTGTTGAGAAAACAGAAATTGAAATCTTGTTCGGGAATATAGTAGTTGAATAGATCTGTACAGTTATATGTATAATTCTTATTAATAACTAATTTTCCGAAAAATACTTATTTTTTCGGAAAGTCAATAAAATCTTTGAACTTGAACATAAAAACAATGGAAATTCCATTGTTTTTTGCTATAATGACACTATAAAATGGATTTTAAAAAACTTCATCCCTGTCCATAAGTGGATAGGGTTTTTCGTTATTCATTACACGTCCTAAACATTCAATACTAGATTTCAAACAGAAAAATTCATATTGTCTATCTTCACGATTAGAATTATTTTCTATATTAATACAATGGCGTTTGATATGCCACAAGGTTTTTTGGATGTTATGTTCTTTTGTATTTTTCATGCTTATATCATATCAGAAGAAATTATATAATTACCACAAAAATTCCCAAATGATAAAAAACAAGTCTGAACTGTATCGTCACAAATTATAATAAAGTATTTTAAGATATATTACGGCTACAAAAAAAGAACACTTGAGATAGTGTTCTTGTGAAATAAGCATATTTTTCACTACTTTTCGAGTATATTATTGATATCCATACTTTTTTATAATTTAAGAAAATAGGTTGTCAGTTTTATCAAAAATTCAAATGAAAGATCAGAATTTTTTATCAGAACATTTTTTGTCCTGGATGTTGACATTTGGATTTTTTTGTGCTAGACTTAAGTAAATCAGGACAAAAAANGTTCTGCGTTAAGAAAGGAGTATAATATGGCAAATATTTTTGATGTAATTCCACCTGTAGACGAAAATTCAGGGACCTTTATTTTAGATCATGGTAAAGTTGTAGATGGAGTATTGAAGTATAAAGACGATTTAACAAGCTATGGATGGAATATAAGAAGGTACAATAGACTAAAAGAAGGAGCACTTGTACTTAGTAGAAGACCTGGGAAGTTAACAAAGGATAGAAAATTTGAAATTTATGCTGGCGGAGTAGTAACTCATATTTCTGAACCTGACGGTGAAGGAAATGTAGTGGCTATTATTGACCATGTATTTAAGATAATTCCTGCAATTAAACAAGGCGATGATTTTATTGAGAATTTCCAATGGGATAGTAAAAAGAAGAAACCTAATAGTTGGGAGCATTTCTGGAACCAGTATGGGATGAATTCAATTTCATTTTCTGATTTTAGTCGCTTAATGCAGAATGCTAATTGCGTTCCTTTGGATGGGACTCTCGACTCTAATGAAGATGATCTTAGTGAGGAAGAGTTTAATGATTTAAATTATCTTCGAAACCAAGGATTTAAAATTAGTGTTGAGCTAGATGGAAAAACTCGTAAAAAATCTGAGAAAAAGCATGTTGGTATTGCAAAGAAACTTGATTTTTCTAAACTTAATAAGTTGAAAAATCGAATTGGTGCGCTTGGTGAAGAAATTATTTTTGATTTTCTTACTCAAAAAGCAATTAAAGAAGGTTTACGCCAACCGAAACATGTATCTAAGGAAGAGGGAGATGGTGTTGGATATGATATTATCTACTGGAATGAAAATAATGAGGAAATTTATGTTGAAGTAAAAACAACCACTTATAATTACATGGATGGATTTGAGATGACGCAAAATGAAATTTTCGCTTCTCAAAAATTTAAAGATCAGTATGAAATTTATAGGGTTTATGATTTAAATGCAAAGACGGGTGAGTGTAAACTGAAGATTTACAAGGGTCCAGTTGATGAAAATCAGTTTATTCTTGAAACAAGACAAGTAAGAGTATACAATAAGACAAGTAAGTAAGTCTAAAGATAAAAACGTTAAGATCTATCTTAACGTTTTTATAATAATTAGAGATTCTTAAATGTTATATATGGTATTGTCTATTTATACTCACTTTATTGAGTTGGGAACTTTTCATAAAAAGCTTTTAAACCTATAAAAATTAACATTATGTGTTATTAAAGAATTGAATTAGCATAGGATTTTTCATGGTTAAACACTCAATTTAAGACTTATATACTTATTTTTAGGGAACAATTTCTGTCTCTATACCGAAAGTACAGGTGACTTTTGATGAATAATAACAAATTACCACAATGACGTCTAGTGTGCCATAATGATGTTTGTATTTTTTATTCTTCAAGATTAAAGATTTTATATAATTTTAAAATTGGGACCTAAACGGCCCTATAATCTTTCCTTTTATTTAAAAAGTAAGTTATAATCAATCTATAAAGTAAAAAGGGAATAAAAATGTGGAAAAATAAACAGCTTACTAATGTAGAGAAAGTAAAGAGAATAGAACATGATATGGTTTTTGCTGATTATATTAGGTTAATTTCAGAGAGAAAACTAAGTGAGAATGGAGATTTTCGTGTAAAAACAAGAGAATTAAGTGAACGAGTCGGTATTGATTATGAAATGTTTCGAAAAATACTAAATAAACATAAGCCAAACCAACCTAGGGACTGTATAATTGCTATTTGTGCAGCGCTATTTTGTTCCGTTGAGGAAACAAATAAAGCACTGTTTTATTACGATGACATGCCAGGATTGGATGCTACTGAAGGTTGTAGAGATTATTTTATAATTCAAGCACTAGAAGGTAATATTGGTAGGGAACACGATTATAATTATATAAGCAAGGGTGTCGAATCGGTCAATAACACATTAGATAATAATAAATTTTCATTACTGCGTCTGTCTAATAAAACTAAAAGTATAGAGAGACAGATAGTTTTGAATGGGGGTGATTCTAGTAGAATCAATTGGATTTCGTCAGAAAAATTTTCTAATCGTGAGGAATATCACTCATCGTTAAGTGAGTTTTATAAGCCTTATAACTATGGTATTAGTACGGTAATGGAAGTTGAACTCAATGGCGGAATTCAATATTTGAGTAGAAAAAGTAATCGAAGTAGTATTTATGTTAAGAATAGGAATGATCTATTTCCAAAAATTTTAGATGAGCAAACAAAGTTATTCATTAAATTTTCTTCAAGTTTAAATGATGCAAACTTAAGAGAATTAAAGAAATGCTATGAAATCCTTTATGATACAAGAAATTGGGGACTTAGAAAATGTGCGAAATTAAAAGATGAAGGTATCGTAGTATATTGCGAGAAATTTAATTACAATATTCCAGAGAGAAATGAATATTTCTATGCAGAAATAAAAGATGGTATATACACTTTTTCAATTTGTGAAAGTAGTATGTTTATGAAAGAATATTTGTCTATAAATGAATTTAAACAATATTATTCTCACAAAAAAAGAAGTAATGAATCAGTAGTTAAAACATTCCATTCTTTGGAAGAGATTAAAGAATTCTTTAAAAAAATGAATAGTTTTTCTATTGAACTTCAACGTAGTTATTTAGCAAACTTTATATCAATGAAATCAAGCCTTGAGGAGTTGCATGATAATTTAAAGAATAGGAAAGAATTTATTCGTAATTTTAATGATATTTTTGGGGATGAGCCAAACATGATATATATCTTTTTTGATGTACAAAAAGAATTTGATTGTATTGAAGAAGAACTGGATATAGTCTGTAGAAAGAAGGATGCAGTATTTGAATTTGAAGATAAAAAAATTACTTTATCTAGGGAAGATTTGATTGTAGCTTTCGAGCTTGGAATTGATGATATCGAAGAGGTAATCAGTCTAAAAATTAAGCATCAAGATTTAAATAAAATTTATAAATAAAAACGAATCGGGACTAAAAAGTCCCGATTTTTGTTGAACTTCTCTTATTTATTAATTATACTTAGGTTATAAATTTGAGGAGGAACTCTAATGACTAATATTGAATATGTAAATGCATTACTCTCCATCAATGATGTAATATATATCGATACTTCATCTCTAATGAATGTGCAAGAACTAAGGATGTTTTTAGATAGCTATCAACAATATTTTATAAAGCATAATAAGAAGATAATTGTTACTAGGGAGGTTTGTTTAGAGATCGTTAAGCATTTGAGTTCAAAAATAGAATCTAAGCAATTTAAAGCACAACGTGTTATTGATTTATTTAAGGAATTTCGTGATGTATTTATTTTTGAAGATCAGAATTTAAATAATTTGGACGCTGAGAAGGCTTTTGCAGATTCAGAATTGTTATCACGTCTGACGAAGGAAAAAACCGAATTTAGTCAATTATTGATTACGAACGATAAGAAGTTAAGTGTAGATGCTTATAGTTTAAATAATCTAAATTCTTGTTTAGGAAAAAAAATATCTGTATGTTATATTTCTAAAAATGGATTGTTGCAGAAAGGTGAAACAAATTTTGGAAATCAAGTAATTAATGAAAATAATGGAGTAGAACTAGAGAACTCAAATGAAGAGCAAGTAGTTTCTCAGATTTCTGAAGGCTTTAAATCAAAACTTTTATATAGTGCGGGAGGAATTATTATTGGTGTTGTGCTTACCAAATATATTCCCAAATTAATGAGATTTATATAATAAAGATTATTAAAAAATTTTTTATTGATAGGAGAATGATATGGATTTTCAAATTTATTTAATTGTACTTTTAATTATTTTAGTTATATATTTGTTAAGGAAGAAATTTATCATTAAAAATAAATTTACTCAATATATTATTGATAATGGAGAAAAAGAAGTTGCCTCCATAAAAAATAATGAAGATAGCTTTTATAATTCAGCTAAATTGCTGAATAAGAGATATAAGATAGGTTTACTTAATGCATATACTATTGTTAATTTAATTGAGGAAAAAGAGAATAAGCCAGAGTAGAAATAAGTTGACAATTTTAATTTAACGATATTAGAAAGGGGTATTTAATTTTTTAGGTAGAAGCATATCATTATCGATTTAAAGTATTCAATTAATTAAAAATCATAACATTTTATTGTAAATGAAAATGAAATTAGAAATGTAAAAAAACTAGTTTATCATATTATGTAACAACGAAAGCGTTTTCGTGATATAATAATATTTAATAACTCAAAAAAATTTTAAGAATATAGGTGTAGGAAAGATATGAATACGTCGAATCAATTTATTTGGACTGATTTTTATCAAGAGTTTGCTCAAAGATTAGTAGCTTATAAAGATAATAGGTCGCTTCTTGTCGAGAAGGTAAAAAAATTTATGAACTTTCAGGTATATCAATGCCAACATTGGAAAAAGATAATAATTTGGTAGATATTGATCCTTTTACAGTATTTGGATTATTCAATAAGAACTTGAGAGTTGAAAATAGGATTAAAATTTTAAATGCAATAGTAAAGTTATTTGATTTAGGAAGTAAAGTTCCAAATTCTTTTGACGGCATACCAGTCCTCAACAATCAAAATGCTACCTATTATCGATTTATTGATGAAAGAAGTGATGATATTGAAGATTTATGGTCACTATTTCTTGCGGCATTAGAATTTGATAAGAAAAAAACTACTGATAATAAGGATAGAGTTTCACACTACTTTGATATTGTGAACAATAAAAAAGGGAATGGCAATAGCAAAACTACCATAGGTTTGTATTGGATTGCTCCCGATTCTTTTTTGAATTTAGATAGTCGAAACCAATGGTATATTTTTGAATCTGGTAAATTTCCGACGGAAATTTCAAATGGTTTACCAAGTATAGATTCAAAGATAACTGCTGCAAAATATTTTCAAATAGTTGAAACAATAAATTTCTATTTTAATAGTACAGAAGCTAAATTTAGGAATTTTAAAGAATTATCTTTTGAAGCATGGAAGTATTCTGAAGAAGTGAATAAAAAAAATCAAGAACTTAAGATGGTGGCAGAATCTTCAGCTTTGATGGATGATGAGAATGAAACAATAAGGTATTGGGTATATGCTCCAGGGGAAGGTTCTTATATGTGGGAGGACTTTTACAAGCGTGGAGTAATGGCTATAGGATGGAATGAAATTGGAGATCTCAGTTTATTTAAAAATAAATCAGAGATCAAAGAGGCAATGAAAAAAATTTATGGTCCTAACTTATCATACCAGAATGCAACACATGCTACTTGGCAATTTGCCAATGAAATGAAAGTTGGAGATATTATTTTTGTAAAAAAAGTAGAAGTCAACTTATTGGGCGTGGGATTGTTACCTCTGACTATTTCTATGACTCTGAAGCTGAGAAGTATAATCATATAAGAATAGTGAATTGGACTCATCATGGAGAATGGCCTTATCCAGGTAAAGCAGCTATGAAAACTTTAACCGATGTAACTCCCTATATTGATGTTGTAGAGAAACTAAAAAATATTTTTGATGATGATACATCTGAAGATGTTGAAGAAGTTGAAAAATCATATTCTTCATATACAAAGGAAGATTTTCTTAATGATGTATTTATGTCGGAAGAAGAGTATGAAAGATTGAGGTCTGTTCTTGTTTTTAAAAAGAATATTATCTTACAAGGGGCCCCGGGTGTAGGTAAAACATATACTGCAAAACGCTTAGCTTATTCTCTTATAGGAGAAAAAATGTTGATAGAGTTAAGATGGTTCAATTTCATCAAAGCTATTCATATGAAGATTTTATCATGGGGTTTAGACCTTCTGATATTGGGTTTGAATTAAGAAAAGGTACATTTTATAATTTCTGTAAACGAGCAGAGCTAGATGCTGTTAATGATTATTTCTTTATTATTGATGAAATTAATCGTGGAAATTTAAGTAAGATATTTGGCGAACTATTTATGCTGCTTGAGAATGATAAAAGAGGGGCATCTTTACCACTCGTTTATTCGGATGAAAAGTTCTCTATTCCAGATAATCTTTATATCATTGGTATGATGAATACAGCAGACAGAAGTTTAGCTATGTTAGATTATGCTTTGAGAAGACGGTTTGCATTTTTCGAATTAAAACCAGGGTTTGAAACTGATGGGTTTAAAAACTATCAATTAACTATAAATAATAGTAAGTTAAATAACCTAATTACCTGTATTAAAAATCTAAATTATGCTATTGTTTCAGATGAGACTTTGGGAGAAGGATTCTGTATTGGTCATAGTTATCTTTGTAACTTGAAATCTGAGAGTGTAGATGAACAAGTAATTTCTAACATCGTTGAGTATGAACTTGTACCTTTACTAAAAGAATATTGGTTTGATGAACCAAATCTGATAATAGAATGGAGCGAAAAGTTAAGGAGCGCAATTAAGTGATACCAATAAAGAATGTCTATTATATGCTAGCTTATGCGTTCAGCGTCCTAAAAGGTCAAGGATATAAGAAACTTTCTACAGAAGAATTCCAAAATACTGCGGATCTCATGAGTGCTATTCTAGTTAAGGCCATTGTAATTCAACTTAAGAGAGGATTAGAGAAAAAGTATATCTCGAAAACCGAAGAACTTTCAACGTTGAGAGGAAAAATTGAGATAGGTGAATCATTAAAGAGTCAAAGTTCATTTAGAAAAAGGATAGTTTGCACATATGAGGAGTTTTCAGTAGACAATACAATGAATCGTATTATAAAGTCTACTTTACATCTTTTATTGAAATCAGATATTCCCAAAAAACGGAAAAAAGATTTACGGAAAATATTGGTATTTTTCAATGAAATTGATATTATTGATTTAAATAAAGTAAATTGGAAGTTTCAATATAATAGAAATAATCAATCCTATAGAATGATTATTTCTATTTGTTATCTGGTTATAAAGGGATTGTTGCAAACGACATTAGACGGTCAGATGAAGCTAATGGATTTTCTTAATGAACAGCAAATGAATCGTCTATATGAAAAGTTCATTCTCGAATACTATAAAAAACACTACCCCCAACTAAAAGCCAATGCTTCCCAGATACCGTGGGTCCTAGATGATGGAATTGGCGACATGTTGCCGATAATGCAAAGTGACATTCAACTTCAAAAAGAGAACAATGTTTTGATTATTGATGCTAAATACTATTCAAGTACTACACAAGCACATTTCGATAAGAACACTATCCATTCTAATAATCTGTATCAGATATTTACATATGTGAAAAATCGCCAGTATCAATTTGGAGATAATAAATGTATAGTATCAGGTATGTTGTTGTATGCAAAAACTAATGAGAAAATTCAGCTTGATAATATTTATTAGTTTCATAGAAATCAGATTAGTGTTCGTACGTTGGATTTGAATTTACCGTTTAAAGAAATAGAAGAGCAATTGGATCTAATAACATTTTCCCATTTTGGTTTGGGGAACTGACGAAGTTATAGTAAAAGATAGCTATACGTTTTTCTTTAAAGGATACTCCGGTATAAAATGTGTTGTTCATTTTTTAAGAGAAATAAATACAAAAATAAAAGGTGTTACTTTTTATATTTTTCTCCCAAAGTGCATATAGAATATAAGTAAAGATACAATATTAAATATAATTAGAGGATAAGAGGCATGGAATTTAAGCTAAATGAATTTAGAGATTCTTCTTTAAAATTACTAAAAGACACTATGGATAAAACTGTTGATTTAAGTCAACAGGGGGTTGAATTCATTAAAGATAATCATCGTAAAATATTATTTGGAGCAGCAGCAATATTAGTTTTGTTAGCAGCGGCCTTAAATGAAGATGATGATTCAGATGAATCGTTTGGTGATAGTTATAGTAATGGTAGAGACTATGATTATGATTATGATGAAGACTATGAGTATAGTTCTGATCAGTCAGACTATCAAGATATTATAAATGACTACGAAGAAACATTAGTGGTTTCTGACAATATTAAAAATAATAAACACAATTATCCAAAAGAAAGAAAGTCACCCAATTGTCATATGTATCATCGAGATGGTAAAGGATACATACGGGGAGGAACGGATGAAGAAAAAAAACTATTCAGAGAATTGAACAATCTAACCGGACAATACATTTGTACAGAATGTGGAATTGATTTTGATGAAGAGGATATTGATTGGAGTTTTAGTAATGAAGAAAGTGGATTCTATTACTGTAACTTTTGTAGTCATTCATTAGAACAGGCCGGTATTGATGCAATGGACCCTGATGGATTTGGGTATGATGAGTATGGAAACTGGGTTCAAGAACGATTAGGTTTTTAAATGCCGTTTAAAGTACTTCAATAATGGATTGTTTTAACCGAATCCTTATTCTTAATGGATAAAAAATCTTAAATATAATCATAAAAAAAGGTAAAAATATGGTTCTAATACCTTATATTGTGGCGAATAGAAATTCGTTGCTAGTGAAAGGGAATAGAAACGAAGTGTTTGCAAAAAGTCTTAGTATCGCATGCAAATATGGCAGGGTGATAGGTAGTGATTCATTATGTGGCACTATTCGTCTAAAAACAAAACTAAATGTACGTTATCTACGTTTTCCTAAAGTCATAAAAATATTAATTGTTGCTATTGACGATGAAGATATGATAATGATAAAGTTTGGCGATAAATTTGATCTTGAAATTTTAGATGTTATGAAAAATTTTTCAAAAGAATTTTCAAGAAAATAGAAACATGAAAGCAGCGACAAGAGGAAATTAATAACTATACTGGGATTTCTTCAATATAATCTAGTTAATGTTTATTTTTTGAAACTTTCTATATATTACTATTCCAATAGTTGCTGTTATAAAGCCATTTTATAGTTATATAAAAATAGAACTTCAAAACCAGGCTTGAAACAAGCTTGTAAAGCATCACAATTTAGTAAACGTTAATTCGATAGAATTACTATACATACAAAGAACACCTTTCGGGGTGTTCTTTTTTCGATTTTCTTACTAAATTGAGGGATATATAGTAGTATTTTTTAGTAATACTTGATATTTTGGTATAATATGATTATTAAATAGTCTGAATATATAGTAACAAGGAGGAAGTAATGGCTGATTTTTTTGCTGGGAAAATTGTTTATCTTGATGAGCAAGCTGTTTTTGATTTTTTAGAATTACATCAAAATGGGATACAATCTGATATCATAAAACGTGTGTCCGAAAATATGGTTGAGGTAGATGCCGAGGGAAAGGTTGGTATGAATTTCTTTACTCGATTTAAAATAGGACTCTCTGGAAATGCTTCATATCAACGAAGCGGTGTAGTAGAATCACAGATTACCTCTACATTGCTAAGTAACTTTAAAAAGTTTGCGACCAATAAAAAAGGTTCTTCAAAAGTGGAACGTTTAGATAATGTTAAACTTTTTATTGAAAAAGACTCCCCCGCTTTTTACCGTAACATCACTCCTGTTCTCGATATGATTAGTGATATTACTAAAATGAATAGTATTACAGATGATGATAAAAATAATTTTAAAGGTATTGAAATAAAGAATATTGAACGAACTTTGGACCGACTTTCTGGATATTATGAAATTAAGGGAATTAGTTCCGAGAGTAATGAAAGTGTTTTCAGATTCAATATATCGGGTCTACGTAATAATTATACGTTGAGTGACTTAACCAAGATGGATGTCAAACTTTATGGAATTAAGGTTGGAGAAGTAGATTCAATTGATTTAAGTTTTAATACAATGATAGATAGATTATCAAACCAGAGACAGTCACAACTAGGAGCTGATTTTGATGAAGAACAAAATAATGAGAAAATACCGATATATGATGTTCTAGTGGCAGGTGTGTAATGGTAAGATTTAATATTTTTTTTGAGCCAGTTCAAAAGTTTAATGAAAGGGTCGCAAAATTAGATAACTATGTTTCATTTAATGAGGTTATTATAAATTGGACTAAAGATTCTACTATTATTGATATAATAAAACCTCTAATAGATAAAAAGAATTGTATTTTTAGAATGGATACCTACTCGCTTTCTGGGAGCCTAGTTTTTGAAAATATTGATTTATTAATCAAAATTTTTAATGATACAGGAACTGAAGAAATATATCTTCATAATCCCCCTAAAAAATTCTTTAATTCATTAAAGCAACAAGTTAAATCAGAATTTTTAAATATTGAACAAAGTACTTTTGCAAAAATTAGTGAGGAGCAACTTAAAAGGATTTCTGAAGATTTAAATGAAAAAATAGTTGGTCAAGAAAAAGCTAAGAAAAGTTTATTAAGGAAATTGGTTACTCAGTTGGTGCGTACGAATGCGAAACCACTAGTATTAATGTTTTATGGTGAACCAGGAATAGGAAAAACTGAAACAGCAAAACAACTATCATTTACACTGTATGGAAATAACAATATTATTAGAGAACAAATGTCGATGGTTGGTGGTGAATCAAGTGTAAAATATTTTAAATCAACAAACCATAGCGAGGACTCATTTTCTAAAACATTACTAAACAGAGAATCTAATGTTATTTTGCTTGATGAGTTCGCTTTAGCTCCTGCATTTTTTCATAGCACCTTCTTTCAAATGTTTGATGAAGGCATTTATGAAGACCAAAATTATAAAGTAGATTTAAGTAACTCAATTATTATTTGCACTTCTAATTTTAAAAGTCGTTTAGAAATGGAAAAAAATATTGATATAGCATTATTGAGCCGAATTGATGGTTTTGTTAAATTTTCTCCACTATCTATTGATGAGAAAAAGCAAATTTTAAAATTGACGTATTCAAAAATTATTAGCTCTGAATATATAGATGAAAGGTATCAGGAATATCTAGATGAGGACAAGATATTAGCTTGTATTGAATCGCATCTAAACACCCTCCCTAATGTTAGAGCAATAAGGAAGTACGTTGAAGATGTTGTTGCGGATGAATTATTGGAGGTCATAATAAATGGTAAATCAAACTGATTAGGATAATAATTTTAGAGAACGATAAAGATTATGGAGTGGAGAATTTAAAATGAAAAAATTGAAAAAACTAACTTCTTATAAAACGATTTGGTTTTGGTTAACTATATGTTTATTGGTTTACATATTAATCCAATCTAAAGTGACAGTTGTTAAAATGTTTATTGATATCGTTTCTTATGTTTATCAGCAAGTCATAAGTGAACCGATTGCATTTTTGGCATTTCTTATCAGTATTATTACTGTATATATAGAAAGAATTAATGTTTTAAAAACAGATAGAAGAGCTAAATTATCCATCTCATATAAAAAAGAGGAGATGTCAGAAGTAAAAGCTGTATTCAACGGTGAGGCAAAGGAGATTGAGGTACCTAAGCTAAGAATATATGAAAATTCAGGAACCATAAAGTCTACTTACATATTCACACCTTATATTAAAAATAATGATGTAAAAAATGATAATGATACAATAGATGATAACTATTTTTCATTTAATGCAGTTCATATCCATCTTAATGAAAATAGTAATTTTTTCAATCCAGCCAGGCTACATTATAATAATTGTATTGCTCCCAGTTCGTTCATTTCGAATAATCCAAATGAAAATCAATCTCATTTTATTTTTTGTTTATTCGAAGGTGTAGATGGTTCTTATAAATTATTATTGCTTGTTTATTTAAAAAATGAAAATGGAAACTATGATCTTCAAGTTATTGATAGGGTAGACGCATTAAATAAAGGAGCGGTGTATTTGCAACATTACTATAATCAGTTTAAAAAGTGTGAAAAATATCTTTCTGAAAATAATATCATCATCTCTTGAGTTAAATAAATAGACTTTTACAGTGAATATTAATCAAAAATGCCTCACTAATTAAGTGAAGCATTTTTGATTATATAGAAGATACTGCATAGTCTATTTTTAGCCTTATTGAAATGATTTCAGGTCATTTTAGTTTAATTTTGGGAATCAAGAAAGGCTTTAAATCAATATTTCTGACGTTAACAAGTCAAAAAAATCTTGGAACAAGTTTTGCATGTTCATCATAATATTTTATAGATTCCTTTCATACCAAGGGTTTAGCCCCTGTTTCTTAAATTTTACTGCCCACTTCTGCCCAGAAATGAGTAGTGTAAAAATCTTAACTATTATACCATGTTTAGTTTGAATGACAAAGTGAGGTAGTGTAAAATAAGTTGTGTAAACACCAAAAGGAATAAATCCGTTATAGTAGAGTTGCGAAACATTACTAGAAAAAGATTTATTTCTATGACTCAGTTTTCGCATAACTACTTAACTTCCTAGTCCAAAAGCAAGATATTGATAATAACAGAAGGAGAAACTTTCTCTTTTTTAGTTCAACTTATCCAATTTTTTTATTAAATATTGTAATAGAAGGTCAAAAGATGTTGGTATCATGCTACACTAAAATAAATTAAAACAAAACCTTGTCAAACCAGGCTTGAAAAAAGCTCGTAAAGCATCACAATTTAGTAAACGTTAAAACTTATTTACACTTATTGAAAGCATCTCGTATCAAAAATACGGGGTACTTTTTCTGTTCACCCCAAATTTTTGTAACTAGGTCATACTTGAAACGGACCTAACCTATTCCCCTATTTCACTTAAACTTATTCATATTTTATGAAATTAATCAGTAGATATAGTTCTGAAAAGCCTTGATATTTCGCTCTTTTTAGTTCAAGTGAAAACAATACTTTCCAAACCAAGTCTTAAGAAAGCTCGTAAAGCATCACAATTTAGTAAACGTTAATTCGAAAGAATTACTATACTTACAAAGAGCACCTTTAGGGGTGTTCTTTTTGTACTTTCTTACTAAATTGGGGCAATTGACACAGTTGTTGCGACTTTAGTCGCTTGCAAATGTGGCTGCAACATGACGAAGTCAGTTGCCTCAAAACGTTAATCGAACCGATTATATCAACGTTTACAGACATTCAAGAATTTTCTCTTGGATGTTTTTTTTGTCTAAAAATCAAGAGTTTCCCTGAAAATTTCCACCATTGATTTTTACAGCAGAAACATGAAATATTTTTAATACATATTTTTAAAAATGCTCGATCTTATTTTTAGTATAAAAATTATAATATCTTTTGCTGAATATTTACTAAAGTGATAGTCAAAATACAAAACTACTCTCAAAAANTGAGACTTTTAATCTCACTTTTTGAGAGTAGTTTGTTGATATAAAAGTAAAATTTATTTGATAGAGGAGAGCATATTAATTTCAAAGTATACTTTACCTTATTTCTCTATATAATTACAAACATTATTAATCTGTTCGTGAATTTCTGTACCAAATTTTTTTTCAAAAAATGCACTTCCGATTGTAAATGCCCAAGGATTTGTATCAATTACTTCATTCAACCGTTCATAACAATCAATACTTCCGGCCAAACAGACGGGAGCTTGTATGGCTTGAGTAAAAGCATTATTTAGCTCCAAGGGGTCACCAGTATAACGGTAACCTAGTAAGTCAAAGCCATAGACCCCTTTTTTTAAGTATTCTTTCGCCTGAGAAATCATATTTTCTATAGTACCTTCCAAAATAGATGGACGCTCTTTAATTTCTCCTACGAATGGCATGTACTTTATGTTATTCTCTTTACAAAACTCGTTGATTGAATCAAAGTAGACAGTCCCCATTAAAACATCGCATCCGCACTCTTTTGCAATTCGTGCACCTTGAAGACCATTCTCTTCATCGTATTCCACAACTTCAAGAAAAGTAGTTTTACCGTAAGACTTCATTTCTGAAAATAAAGACTTCATTTCCGAAATTGGAAGTGGTTTTTCTTTAAATCCCCAAAATTCGGCTTTGGTGTTCTTACATGATTCGAAGATTTCTCGTGCATTTTCAATTGTGTGATCATTATGCGTCAGCATAACAATTAATTTAGGTGAGTTCATAAAAGTTCCTTTTGATGTTAATTCTAAGTTATTTTTCTTAAAAATAAAAGTACTTAGGTTACTGTCTAATCATTTCTTTAGGAATGAGTTTCGGATCGTACATGACTTTTGAATGATTTTTCAAAATAAGCTCTTTTTCCAAAGTTTGTTCAGTTATTCTATCAAGTTTTTCACGATAAATCATGGAGTTGCGATAGTAATAATTGCCTTCTTTTTTGAAATGATGATTTTCTTCAACTATCTGATAAGTGAACGGAAATTGTGATTCACTTCTTAACTCGCCGAAGAGAATCTCATTTTCAGTCCATGTTCTCAATTGAATAAGTTGGTCAGTATTATTTTTAAAACGATAGTCCTGATGATTATACTGTACAGAAGTTCCATTTGCAAATGGTTTCCTAGTACCTTTATCAGGGTCTAATGCATCAGAGTGAGAATGAAATTCTGTAATTTCCATAGGACTATGAACAATTAAAAGATGAAGCAAGTTAGCTAAATTACATAGCCCGCCGCCAATATCAGGTTCTACTTTACCATTAACAATAACTCGCCCTTCCTGGTATCCTTTTTTCTTAGTTGTATTACCAACTAAACTCCAAAAAGAAAATTCTTCTCCTGGATGAATGATAATGTTATTTAGATTTTTACTAGCAATCTGTATGTTAGTAGCTTTTCCTTTTTGAAGAGTAATATCAATGCCAGGACCACGTTTTATCAGTTGGGTAGAATATGATGAAACTAAGTTAGGTAATATCTTTTCTTGACGAATTTTAGAGAATTTTTTTCCTTGTTTAAAGTTCTGGATATGTCGTTTTAGATTTTCTTTTTTTAAAGAGATTTTATATGTTGTAGGACTAATTTCACAAAATAATAGATCCTTATTCCAAAAAACCATGTTGTTTCTCCTTTTTGATCACATCTAAATTTTTATTTTTTTGTCTCAAAAATGGGTAAGTATGAAGTATTAATTTTTCAACCCATCGTTTTTTACCAATTCCGCCTTCTTTAGGATCATATAAAAAATCAACTAAGATAGTGGAGATATTTGCACGACTAGCTCCGAGCACATCTGTAAAAAGTTGATCTCCAATCATAACTGTTTCAAATGGTTTTAGCTGCATCATGTCAAGAGCTTTTTTAAAGTTCTTAGGATTTGGTTTGTCAGAAAGAGGAATAAAAGGCACAGATAAGTGTTGATTAAATTCTGATATTCTTTCTTCGTCGTTGTTTGACAAAAGAAAAATTTGAAAACCAATGGCTTTGAGATTTTGAAATAGTTCAATAACTTGTTCTGTAGCGGGGGCGCCATGCATCACAAGAGTTTGATCGATATCAAAAATTAATCCTTTAAAACCAAGTTGATATAATCTTTGATAGGGGATATCAAAAACAGTTTTTGCTCGTGCTGCTGGCATGAATGGAAACATATTGTGTAAAGCCTTTCATTGAATATATAACAATAATTCTAGCACATATATAGAACAAGGTCAATACCACTATTAAGTGTGTAGCAGAAATAGATATTCCTAGTAGACATTTGTTCACTTTTTTTATATAATAAAACTAAACCATATTGGTTGAGTTTTAAAAATATGGATTCAAGCATCGATTAGTCTTTCTAAGGGAGATAATGTCCATTAAAGTATCATAATAGGAGGTGAAGTATGTATCAGCCAGAAAAATTAAAGGCTCGGAGGAAAGAGTTAAAACTGACACAGAAGGAAATTGCAGAGAAACTTGGGATTAGTTTTCAGGCTTACTCGGCTTGGGAACGTGGAGTCAAGGAACCATCTAAGGAGAAGGTGTTTCAGCTAGAGAATATTTTAAAAGTACCAAAAGGATATTTTACTCAGATCGAGATTGTCCGTCTCTACCATAGCCTCTCCAAGCAAGGGCAGGAGAAGGTTGTTCTCTATGCTCGCAACCTGGCTCAAGAAGAACAGGCTCAGAAAGTGGCTCCCATGCCAGAGCGCCTCTACGAGTACCGTGTTTATGAACGCATGTCAGCAGGGATTGGGGCTTCAGTCTACGATGATCAGAATTTTGATACGGTTTACTTTAATGAGGAGTTGGCTCATGATTTTGCGTCATGGGTGTCTGGGGACTCCATGGAACCTAAATATCAAAATGGTTCAGTAGCTCTGATTCGAGAGACAGGATTTGACTATGATGGGGCTGTTTATGCAGTGGTTTGCAACAACCAGACCTATATCAAACGAGTCTATAGGGAGGAAGATGGCCTGCGTCTGGTCTCTATCAATCCTAAATACAAGGATATTTTCATCTCCTATGAAGAAGATCCTCGGATTGTTGGGATTATTGTTGGGAACTTTGTGCCAATGGAGGGCTAGCCTATGGGCTATTTTGATTATTCCAGAGAGCCCAAAAGTGACATTGCCTTTGTCGATATGAAATCCTTTTATGCTAGTGTTGAGTGCGTGAAAAGGGGATTACATCCGCTGAAGACCTCACTTTGTGTAATGAGTCGCGCGGATAATTCAACTGGTCTTATCCTAGCCTCCTCTCCCCTGTTTAAGAAGATTTTTGGCAAGTCAAATGTTGGTCGGGCCTATGATCTGCCCTTTGATATCAAGACCCGCAAATTTTCCTATTACAATGCTCGAAAGCAAGGGCTACCTACCGACTCAGACTATGTTCGTTACATCGAAGATTGGGCTCAAGTGACCTTGATTGTGCCACCTAGGATGGATGAGTACATCGCAGTTAATATGGAAATCCAGCGAATCTTTCAAAACTATGGCAGTCCAGATGATATTTATCCTTACTCTATCGATGAGGGCTTTATTGACCTGACTAGTTCGCTCAACTATTTCATCCCAGATAAGAGTCTCTCTCGCAAAGACAAGCTGGATATGCTTTCTGCTCGTATTCAGAGAGATATTTGGAGGCAGACAGGGATTTACTCTACAGTGGGTATGTCCAATGCCAATCCCTTACTGGCCAAGTTGGCTCTGGATAATGAGGCCAAGCACACTCCGACCATGAGGGCCAACTGGTCTTACCAGGATGTGGAAGAGAAGGTCTGGTCCATTCCCAAGATGACCGACTTTTGGGGAATTGGCAGGCGGATGGAGAAACGCTTGCATGCTCTGGGGATTTTTTCTATCAAGGAATTGGCAACCAGCAATCCAGACCAGTTAAAGAAAGCTCTGGGTCAGGCTGGTCTGCGTTTGTGGTTTCATGCTAACGGGATTGATGAGAGCAATGTTCATAAGCCCTATAAAGCTAAATCCAAGGGCTTGGGGAATTCTCAAATCTTGCCGAGAGACTACGTGAAGCTACGTGATATTGAAATTATTCTCCGGGAAATGGCGGAGCAGGTGGCTATTAGATTGAGAAGGTCTGGCAAGAAAACAACCCTTGTCTCTATCTATGTCGGTTTCTCTAAACAGGAGGTTAGGCCGTCCATTCACACACAAATGAAGGTCGAACCGACCAATAATACAGTTGTCTTAACGAATTATGTTTTGAAGCTATTTCATGACAAATACACTTCTGGAGCGGTCAGAAGTGTTGGAATCAACTATTCAGGATTTGTGGATGAGTCCTTTGGTTTGATATCTCTTTTTGATGATGTTGACAAGTTAGAAAAAGAAGAAAGACTCCAGACGGCCATTGACTCCATTCGGGAACAATTTGGTTTCACTTCCCTTTTAAGAGCCAATGCACTGGAAGAAGCCTCTAGGAGTCTTGCTAGAAGCAAGCTGATTGGGGGACATTCTGCTGGAGGATTAGATGGATTAAAATGATTGATCGTTCTTATTTACCCTTTCAATCCGCGCGAGATTATCAAGATCCAGGGATGCAGAAGTGGATGGGATTTTACCTTTCAGAACACACCAGTTCGCTCAGTGAAGAAAAAAGCCGGGTTGATTTTTCGACGGATTTGACTCCAGATGAGAAGTTACACTTGCTTTCTCAGCTTTATGTTGGCCAACTTAGGGGAAATTTTGTGCTAAAGGAAAAGAAGCAGAAAACCACTATCATCGGTGTGGTGAGAGAGTTATGGCCTCAGACTCTATCTATTAGGACAAGCGAGGGATATAGGTTGATAGAGGTTGCAGATATCCTCGAAATTCGGCTGTGGGAGGAGGGAGTTTATGACTAGAAAAGAGCTGTATGAAAACAAACTGCAGATGGATTACTTTTCAGATAACTATATTCGTTTTGAAGAGGATTTTCAAAAATACTCTGCCATGAACGTACCCTTGACTTTCTTGATTGATGACATCCTACGAACCATGGCGATGAATCAGAAAAACTACTTTGTTTTAAACAAGGAAAATGCCAAGGATGGGCGGGAGCATAGCTTTTATTTTAGGGTGGTAACGGAAAAAGCGTGTCCCAGAAATAGGACCTATGTATATGCTGGGGTTAAAAATAGTGGCCAGTAGATTTGGTAGGAGATGAACTCGTTTTTTGGTGTACCCCATTGCAGCTATCTGAAGAGGACTTGCAGAAGCTTATTATGGTCTTTCTGACGAGATTAGACAAGAAGCCCTATCTTTTTAAGATAATCGTTTACTTGAAATTGTTGTTGAATTTGAAAATACTTATCCCAAGTAATCATTCTGTTTTATAGATACTAAGACATCCATAGAAATTTATGGATGCTTTTTAATTTGTAGATAGAAAAAGAGAAGACCGGCTGGTCTTCTCTTGGGGGAACTAGAATCATTGAAAAGAATTAAGTAAAGATTTTAATTAGTCTTTGAAATTCTTTTGGAAGATGAGTAGAGACAATACTGAAGTAATAGCAGCCAAGAATAAGAAGGCATTTGCTTCTTGCTCTCCAGTTTCTGGGAGTTGTTTTTCCTTGTCTTGTTTAGCTGTAGTAGCAACAGGTGCTTTTTCATCTTTTCTTGGTGAATCTTCTGTTACAACTGCAGGAGCTGTTTTTTCAGTTTCTCTAGGTAGAACATACTCAGGGAGAGTCACAACTGGTGGCGCCTCTGTTCCTATAGAACTTTGTTTAGTTCCAACCTCAATTACTCTATCTAGAGCTGGAGTTGATTCAGTTTGAACTATCTTACGATTGCTACCATCTACTTCGACATACTCGATTATAGCACCATCTTTCCCTTCTGCTAGAACTTTCTCTTTTCCTTTATCTAAGTTTGGATTTTCATGACGGATAGTCTTGAATGGTACTGCCTTCTTGACAATATCCAAACTTGGAAGTTTAAAGACAAGGTCCTTAACTCCTTCTTCAGGACTTGAAGAAGTAATTGGTTTTTCAGGTTCTTTTGGTAGAAGGTACTCAGGAAGAGTCACAACTGGTGGAGTATCTGTTCCTACAGAACTTTGTTTAGTCCCAACTTCAATCACTCGGTCTAGAGCTGGAGTTGATTCGGTTTGAACTACCTTACGATTGCTGCCATCTACTTCGATATACTCGATTATAGCACCATCTTTCCCTTCTGATAGAACTTGTTCTTTCCCTTTGTCTAATTGTGGATTTTCGCGACGGATAGTCTTGAATGGTACTGCCTTCTTAACAATATCCAGACTTGGAAGTTGGAAGGTAAGCTCTTTAACTCCTTCTTCAGGACTTGAAGAAGTAATTGGTTTTTCAGGTTGTTTCGGTTCAACCGGTTGTTCTGGTTGACTAGGTTGCAATTGTTTGATTTGTTCAAGAGCGTTATTGAGAGCTTTGTTGACGTCTTCTTGAGTCTTAGCCTCTTGAATAGCTGCGATTGCTTTGTCAGTAATTTCAACTAATTTTTTCTTAGCATCGTTGTTAGCACCAAGTTCAGCTACTTTTTTCTCGATAGCTTCAGTCAGGCTAGCCATAGCCTTATCATAATTGATTTCAGGCTGTTCCGGTTGTTTTGGTTCAACTGGTTTTTCTGGTTGGCTAGGTTGCAATTGCTTGATTTGTTCAAGAGCGTTATTGAGGGCTTTATTGACATCTTCTTGAGTCTTCGCTTCTTGGATAGCTGCGATTGCTTTATCAGTAATTTCAACTAATTTCTTCTTAGCATCGTTGTTAGTACCAAGCTCAGCCACTTTTTTCTCGATAGCTTCAGTCAGGCTAGTCATAGCCTTATCATAATTGATTTCAGGCTGTTCAGGCTGTTTTGGTTCAACTGGTTGTTCTGGCTGGCTAGGTTGCAATTGCTTGATTTGTTTAAGAGCGTTATTGAGGGCTTTATTGACATCTTCTTGAGTCTTCGCTTCTTGGATAGCTGCGATTGCTTTATCAGTAATTTCAACTAATTTTTTCTTAGCATCGTTGTTAGTACCAAGTGCAGCCACTTTTTTCTCGATAGCTTCAGTCAGGCTAGCCATAGCCTTATCATAATTGATTTCAGGCTGTTCAGGTTGTTTAGGTTCAACCGGTTGTTCTGGACTTGTTTCGTCTCCAGGTTTTTGGTAATTTTCGTCTTTGCTAAGAATATCTTGCAAAGCAGTGACTGTTGACATCACATCTTGTACATTTACCGTATCAGAACTTAATTGTGCAGTGAGTTTATCAAGATTAGACTTAAATGCTTGACGTGCAGTTGCTGTATTTTTCAAACCACTTGGATCAAAGTTAGATAAGTCGTCTTTCCATTTAGAGAGAGATTGAAGGATTTGTGTTTTGCTGTAGAGTTCACTTCCTTCACCACGAGTGATGAATTGATCCACCTGGATACCGATGTTTCGAGACAAATCGTTTCGATCAGGATCTAGTTGAAGGGTGACTGCGTGCAAGTTTTCATCAAGACCTTTTAGGCTAACCAGAGTTTGATTGCCTTGGCGTTGAGTAGCGTGACCGCTAAAGTATTTCTTGCCCTCAATAGTCGACGCATTTCCCATGCCATCTTGGTAAGGAACTTCTTTACCATCTAGGAAGACTTTGTAGATACCATGATTTGGATCAACATAGCCCTTGATATCAAGTCCAGTACCGTAGAAGTAGGCTGTGACAGTTGTCTTTTTCTTTTGTTCATCAGTTAAGCGACCAAAGGAAGCCCAAGACTCCGTTTTTTGGTACTTATCTGCTGAATTGGTTTCATGGTGCCATCCAGGACTGTAATCCAACTGACTAGCTTGGTCATCATAACTTGTTTGATCCTTGATCAGCAATTCAGCTTTCATCACTTGGATGGTTGCATCGGTAGCAAAACCGAGTAAAGCACCATCAGAAACAGAAGTGAGCTTGGCTTTGAAGTCAAAGATAGAGTCGGCTTGTTCTGTAAAGTCAATCGTTGGGATGGTAACAGTCTTTTCTGTTTCTCCATCTTCAAAAGTCACATCTTGAGTTGTATCTTGGTAAACTTTACCGTGAACCCCAGTTCCAGGTTCTGTGATGAAGCGAACAGTAGCAGTTCCCTTGCTTCCACCAACACGTTTAATTTTAACAGTGACTGGTTTTCCTTTTTCGACTTCGTAAGAAGTTGCTTCAAGCTCAAACATACCTTTGCTGTTATTGTTTAGAGTGTAGATTCCTTCTGTAGCAATTGGTTCACCTGTTTTATTAACAAGGGTAATGGTATGTTGGCCAGGTGCTAAATCGTCTGTTTCATATACTTTTTGGCTGCGTTTACGGCTAGTGTTCTTAGTTTGCACATCCGCAACTTTTTGGCCATCAACGTAGACGGACATTTCTCCATGACCTGGGTCAACTGTAGAGACGACATAGGCCTTGGTTCCTGTGAAAGTATAGCTTACTTTGGCATCTTTTTGATTGGTCCACATAGAAGTGCCACGAACACCTTCAGATTCATTGTACCAAGTTGTACCGGCTGTATCCGCTGTTGTATTTGAGTGGTATTCAAGTCCAAGAGGGTAGCCGTCTGTCTTTTCGATACTACTTGGTGTCTTGTAGACTGAGAAGTTGGTTAAGATTGGAGTTGCTTGAGCTCCGGTGATGGTTACACGGATTTTTTGTGCCTCTACAGGCTTGCCTTGAATCAAGCGACGGTAACCAACAGTTGAACCTTCTCCGTAAGTCACCCAGCGACCGTTGATTTCGACTTCAATCTTGAAACCAGAGATACGCTGACCTTTGGCGATGTCTTCCTTGAGTTCGACAACGTCAAAGCGTCTCTTTTGTCCCAAATCGACTGTGAAGCTACCTGTTGTGGCATCATTTGAAAGAGCCCAGCTAGTATCATCTTTACCGTCTGTAAGGTGGCTTTCTTTGTAGAGATGGTTCTGACGAGTCGAGCTTGCTGTTACAGTCGCTCCTTTGGCAAAGTCAGTCGCATACATTTGGTCTAGGGTTGATTTGAATTCCTTCAAGCGAGCCACGTCAGCATCTGCGAATTTTCCTTCTTTGTTTGGTGGAATGTTGAGAAGAAGTGGCGTTCCACGACCAACAGACTTGAAGTAGATATCCATCAATTCTTTGAGGGATTTTGGTTGCTGGTTATCGTGGTAGAACCAGCCAGAGCGGATGGAAACATCTGCTTCCCCTACAGAGTACATATCTCCGTCAGGGTCACCGTGGTTAAGGTATTCGTTCTTAACATTTTCGGTGATGTTTGCTTTCTTGACCTTGTGCCATACAGGGTCTCCGGCGATACCACGCTCATTTCCAATCCAACGGATACTTGTTGGTTGAGCAGAGAAGATAGCGATATCTCCTTCAGCTTCCTTGATGTATTTGAACCATTCATCAAAAGTGTAGGTTACTTTTTGGGCACCACTACCGCGTGCTCCATCCATCCAGACTTCGATAAATTTACCCTTATTACCGTATTTTGGATTACCAAGGATTTCTTTCAGCTGGTTGAGGTAGTATTCGTTGTATTCTTTTTGAGTAGCTACCTTATATTTAGGGCTATTAACATCCCATGGCGATAGGTAAACACCCATGTTCATATCGTATTTAGTAGCCGATTTAGAGATTTCTTCTAAAAGGTCACCCTTTCCATCTTTCCATGGGCTTGCAGCAACGGTATGATTTGTATATTTAGATGGGTAAATAACGAAACCGTCGTGGTGTTTGACAACCATAATAGTGCGTTTAAAGCCAGTTTCCTTTAGAGTACGGATCCATTGGTCTGTATCTAAGTTAGTTGGATTGAAGTTTTTAGGATCTTCATTTCCGTGTCCCCACTCAGAATTAGTGTAAGTATTCATACCATAGTGGATGAAGGCAGCTAATTCTTCCTTGTGATAATCAAGTTGAGCCTTGCTTGGAAGCGGACCGTGATTTCCGATTTCTGTTTCCTTATCTTCTGGATGAGCAGCAGGTAAAACATTTGAAGTAGGATTAGAGCTATCAGAGATTTTTTCGTATTCAAAGATGACATCATTCACACCCTTGTGCTGGATGCTGGCTTCTAAGCGTGGAGTGATTGCGCGGTAGCCTGCGATTTCTTTTGCTTCAAAAGTGTTTACAAAGGAAACATCGTATTCTTTTCCGTCGTTATTATCAGTAGCTACATCTGCTAATTCTTGCTCTGAGCCTTTCAAACGATAATGAATGGCAAATGAACCTTTATTCACTTTATAAACCACCTTGATGACCCGTGTTCCTGGAGCTGTTTTGCTAACGACCTTGTAAGTCCACTCATCTTTGAGTTGCTTGTTGATTTCGACACCATCAATAGAGACAATCTGGTATTTCTCTTGATTTTTCGTATAGAAGTCAGTTTTAGAGATTTCTTTTTTGAAGTCATAGTCAAAAGCTGTTCCGACTTCAGTTTTTTCAACGAAAGTATCATCCGTTTTGATTGGATTACCAGTTTCGTCTACGTGTTGTACCACTACACGTCCGTAATCGATTCCTTTAATGAGTGTTGCAACACCGTTTTCATCGAAAGAATATTGATTTTCGCCAATAACAGCAGTTTTATTTCTGAACATTTCTCCTTCAGGAGTAAAGTAATATCGTTTCCCATTATCACCTTGGTACCAACCTTTGACACCATATTTAGCGATAATATCTTTTACCCATTTGACTTGTTCAGGTGAGAGGACGATTCCACCGCCGAAACGGTCTTTGTCAGGGATGCCGTTTTCGATTGTGCCGTGTTGGTGAACACCGACTACTTTACCATCACCGTTGATAATACCAGCACCTGAAAGTCCTGAAACAGAAGTCATATGATAGGTGATGCCTTTTGAGCCTTTATCATCATACTTATCAACAGATTTCACAACACCATCAACCTTGTAAAGTTGACCTGCGACAATTGGTTTTTTGAGCTCTGGTGAGCTTGAATCGGTCGGATATCCGATCGTGCTCACAGGATCTCCTGGTTGATAGGTTTTGTTTTCTGCCAAGGGAACAAAGGTAGCAGCTTTATTTGGACTAGCGATTGGAAGAGGAACAGGTGCTACAACAGCAGCCAAGTCATTTTGATATCCTTTTCCAAATTCTTTCTTGTTCCAAAAATGAATATCTTCTTCTTTGAAAAGAGTAGTATTACCCGTTACAGGTTGAGAATTGCGAACAGCAGAATTAGAACCGAGGTTATAGTAAAACTTAGCAGAATCTCCACCTCGAATATGTCCTTCTTTTGTATCACGGTTTGGTTCTAAAAAGTTGTGGGCAACAGTCAAGATGATATTTGGTGCCACAAAAATACCAGAACCAGAAACGATATAGCGTTGGGAACCACCATTGTAAATAGTGTAAATCATACTGGCAGCAGTAGCAGGTTGCCCTTCATAAGGAACGTGTTTCAAATCTAGACCACCGTTGATGATCGCACGATTACCATTTTCAGCTTCTTTTGGAAGATTTTCCTTGTTTTTTAGAATACTTTCTGTCTCAACTTTTGGGCTCTCCTTCTTGTCTACGATTGCTGAAGTATCTATGTTTTTCACGGGCGTATCAGGATAAGCTTGATCGTGGATTTCTTCAGGAAGCAAGTCAGTCGTTTTAGTATCTGCTACAGTTTTCTCCTCTACTGGTTTAGCAGTTTTTTCTGCTTTCTCTGCTTTCTCTGACTCTTGAGGTGTAGAAATTACAGGACTTTCATTTTTGACTTCTGGTTTGGTTTTTTCAGCTTCGGCCAATTTTTCTACGTTTGGTTGAGAACTTGTAGTTTCAACTTTTGCTTCGTCAGCTAGTGCTGTTCCAGATGCAAAAAAAGCGAGTCCGACCATAACCGAAGCAACTCCAACGGTTAATTTTCTGATGCTAAAAGTTTGCCCTTTTTCAAAAAGGTATCGATTCATAATGTACTCCTAGTTTGAATAAAGACAGTCAGCTACTGTCTGAGCCCAAGTATGACTTGGAAACGATTTTTTTTAGCGATAGTTAGATTTTGTGCAATAGTTTGAGACTAACCCCTCCCTCTATTTAAGCGCTTTCATTTTGAGGTGAAAAAATTTAAATTGCCATCTTAATCTTTAAAATGACCTAAAATCCTTAATATAACAAATATACTAAATTATTCCGAGAAATGCAATAGAGAAATGTAAGAAAATCCATCTAATTTAAAGAATTTCGTTTACTTTTTAAAGAAAATCCATCCTTATGTTTTTGGGAGTATAGAAGGATGGATTTTAATGAAGTTTAGAGTAGATTACGTATGGCCTCTTCAATTTGTTTTGGGTCTGTTTTGGAAGAAAAGCGCTCAGAGACTTGCCCATCTCGACCAATGAGAAACTTAGCGAAATTCCATTCGATTCGTTTTCCTAGTGGTCCAGATTTCTGGTCTTTCAACCAAACATAGAGAGGATTTGCTTCCTTACCGTTGACTTTGACCTTGGCAAAACGAGGAAAAGTAGTATGATAGTGTAGGCTACAGAAACTATTGATTTCCTCTGCGCTACCGGGGGCTTGTCCCATAAACTGATTACAAGGGAAGTCTAAAATCTCAAATTCCTGATTTTGATAGCGGTCATAGAGTTCTTGGAGACCTTGGTACTGGGGCGTTAAACCACATCCAGTAGCAGTGTTGACAACCAAGAGAATCTTACCACGATAGGTCTCTAGTGGAGTTTCTTGATGGTCTTGGTTCAAGACTGAAAAATCGTATAGTGAAGTCATTGCTTGCTTTTCTCCTTCTGGTTGGTATTTTTAGGAGTTTTCTCCTCCTGTAGTGATAGAAATCCGTAGGTCAGGGTTCCAAAAATGCTACCGATAATCAGGCCATACATCAGGAAAGGACCACTTTTATCGAATTGCATGAGCAACTTCATAAAATCTGAAAGGGACATCTGCTGAACGAAGACTTTATGAAAGATGAGTAAGGTAAAGAAGCCAATCTGAATACCGATAAACACAATCCAACTCCTAAATTTGATTTGGGCTTTGCTGTAGGTTTTGAGGATGATTTCTGATTTGTCATCCTTTTCAAGATGAAGCTCTTGGACGGCTTTTTGAGCTTTTATACTCATGAACAAAATGAGTCCAAAATAGATGTAGGGCATAACATTTCGAACAATTTCTATAAAGCTTCCGAACAAAATATAGAATAGGAAGAGAATGAAGGAAGAGTAAAAGATTTGGATCATGGAACGGGCGCAAGCCTTGTAGATAACCTCTTGACGGCATTCATCAAAAGGCCCTTGGATATGAAAGAAATTTCGAAGTAGGCGAGTTGTTAAGTCTTCTTTTTTCATGCTAGTAACCTCCTAAATGAGCGTCTTTACTGACTTTCTTTTACGAATTGATAGAGATAATAAAGATAAGTGATAGAAGAAAGGATAGCGATAGTGAACAGTATATAATATTTCCAATTGCTTGAAATGAGCGTCAGTTGTGGTAAGGATAGAATCATAAAGAATAGTGCTAAGTTGAGTATGCGCGTTTTTTGGGAGTCGATCTTTAGATAAGTCAATCCTTTGTTGAGGGCTGGAACAAAGACTGGAAGGAAGACTATATCGTAGATTGGCAAGTTCCCTGAAACGATGATGAAGATGAGCAGAGAAGCAAACAAAAGATGATAGGGATGATAGGTAAGTAAAGTTATTAGTGATTTCATAGGGCACCTCCTAATCCTCATCTTGATTTTTCTTAGCTTTAGCAATGCGACGGGAGATGAGGAACTGTATGCTTGCTCCGAAGAAGATAGAACCGAGAATGCTTGATACACCATTTCTTATAGTGAGGAGAGAATGAAAATAGTCCTGACCTTCACCTATGAGTATACTGAGAAGAGGAGTTATAAAAAACATCCATAGACCAAAGAACAAACCTGCTTTAAGACCTGGGTAGTATAGTTGCTTGCTTTCTTTCTCATTCAGCATATCTGGATCAATAGCTGTAATCCCTGTTTTTTTCATTTGGTAGGTGACATAGCCAGCAGCGATGAGGGCAATCACTAGAATCAGAGGAGGATAGATTAGAGCCACTTCTTGAGGGTATTTATAGGCCAGAAGGAGTGGAATAAGATTTCCGAAAATCATCAGATAAAAGAGGATGATAAAGACTTGGTTACCGATACGATCGGCCTCACGCCGTTTGTATTCGTCAAGGGGACCAGAAATACCGTATGTGCGTTTGATGAGTTTTTCAGTGAAGGTTTCTTTTTTCATGAGTTGGCTCCTTTTTTAAAAATCATCCTCCCAAAAGAGACTGTTTAGGTCAGTTTGGAGGCTGCGGGCGAGATTGAGACAGAGTTCCAGGGTTGGATTGTACTTGTCGTTTTCAATCATATTGATGGTCTGTCTCGAGACACCGATATCCTTGGCTAGCTCGAGCTGGGAAATGCCCAGTTCCTTGCGAAATTCTTTCACACGATTCATCTGGACTCCTTTCTGATTTGTGTCGCATATATTTGACTATATTATATTCTTCTATGAAATAGATGTCAAGCATATTTGACATATTTCTTAAAGAAATCTTACTTGTTTTTGGTCTATTTGTCTGACTAGTGCAAGCTAGTCAGATTTGTGGTAAAATAGATAAGATATGACAAAAGAATTTCATCATGTAACGGTCTTACTCCACGAAACGATTGATATGCTTGATGTGAAACCTGACGGTGTTTACGTTGATGCGACCTTGGGTGGAGCAGGCCATAGCGAATATTTATTAAGTAAATTAAGTGAAAAAGGCCATCTCTATGCCTTTGACCAGGACCAGAATGCCATTGACAATGCGCAAAAACGTTTGGCACCTTACATTGAAAAGGGGATGGTGACTTTTATAAAGGATAACTTCCGTCATTTACAGGCACGTTTGCGCGAAGCTGGTGTTCAGGAAATTGATGGAATTTGTTATGACTTGGGAGTGTCTAGTCCTCAATTGGACCAGCGTGAGCGTGGTTTTTCTTATAAAAAGGATGCGCCACTGGATATGCGGATGAATCAGGAAGCTAGTCTGACAGCTTATGAAGTGGTGAATCACTATGACTATCATGACTTGGTTCGTATTTTCTTCAAGTATGGTGAGGATAAGTTTTCTAAACAGATTGCGCGTAAGATTGAACAAGCACGTGAAGTCAAGCCAATCGAGACAACGACTGAGTTGGCAGAGATCATCAAGTCGGCTAAGCCTGCTAAGGAGCTCAAGAAGAAGGGCCATCCTGCCAAGCAGATTTTCCAAGCTATTCGGATTGAAGTCAATGATGAACTGGGAGCTGCAGATGAATCTATCCAGCAGGCTATGGATATGTTGGCTCTAGATGGTAGAATCTCAGTGATTACCTTCCATTCACTAGAAGACCGCTTGACCAAGCAATTGTTCAAGGAAGCTTCAACGGTTGAAGTTCCAAAAGGTTTGCCTTTCATCCCAGATGATCTCAAGCCTAAGATGGAATTGGTGTCCCGTAAGCCAATCTTGCCAAGTGCAGAAGAGTTAGAAGCCAATAACCGCTCGCACTCAGCTAAGTTGCGCGTGGCCAGAAAAATTCACAAGTAAGAGGAAAAAATGGTAGATAAGAAAGAAACAACCAGTCAATTCTTGCAGAATCGTATCAAAAAATTCTCACGTGTGGAGAAGGCTTTTTATCTTTCCATCGCATTTACAGCTCTCGTTTTAGCAGTGAGTATCATCTTTATGCAGACACGACTTTTGCAAGTGCAAAGTGATTTGACGAAAATCAATGCGCAGATAGAGGAGAAGAAAACAGAGCTGGACGATGCCAAGCAGGAAGTGAATGAATTGATTCGTTCAGAGCGTTTGAAAGAGATTGCAGATAAAAAAGATTTGAAATTGAATAATGAAAATATCCGAACAGCGGAGTAAGATATGAAATGGACAGAAAAAATAACCCGATTTGCGATCAAAAATCGTAAATCTCCAGCAAAAAACCGTAGGATAGTTGGTAAGTACCTCAGCTTTGTAGCGGTTGCCCTTTTTGGTCTCTTTTTGGCCAATTTTGCTTATATTATCGCGAAAGGTAATATATTTGGTACTGACTTAGTAAAAGAAGCTAAAAAGGTTCACCAAACAACCCGAACAGTTCCTGCCAAGCGTGGAACTATCTATGACCGAAATGGAGTGCCTATCGCAGAAGATGCGACCTCTTATAATGTCTATGCTGTTATTGACAAAAAATACAAGTCAGCAACGGGAAAAATTCTTTATGTAGAGGATTCGCAGTTTAATAAGGTAGCAGAAATTTTCCATAAGTATTTGGATATGGATGAGGCTTATGTGAAAGAGCAACTGGCTCAACCAAATCTGACCCAGGTTTCCTTTGGTGCAAAAGGAAATGGGATTACATATGCCAATATGATGGCTATTAAAAAAGATTTGAAAGATGCTAGTGTGGAAGGGATTGACTTTACAACTAGCCCTAACAGAAGCTATCCAAATGGACAATTTGCTTCTAGCTTTATTGGCTTAGCCCAACTTCATGAAAATGAGGATGGTAGTAAGAGTTTGTTAGGGACTTCTGGTTTGGAGAGTTCTTTAAATACCATTCTTGCTGGGACAGACGGTATTATTACCTATGAAAAAGACCGTGTAGGAAATATCGTACCAGGTACAGAACTGGTATCGCAACAAACTGTGGATGGCAAGGATGTTTATACAACATTGTCTAGTCCGCTACAATCTTTCATGGAAACTCAGATGGATGCCTTTCTAGAAAAAGTAAAAGGTAAGTATATGACCGCGACCTTGGTCAGTGCAAAGACCGGTGAAATCCTCGCTACCACCCAACGACCTACCTTTAATGCAGATACTAAAGAAGGAATCACTGAGGACTTTGTTTGGCGTGATATTCTTTATCAAAGTAACTATGAACCAGGATCAGCCATGAAGGTTATGACGTTAGCTTCTTCTATTGATAATAATACCTTCCCAAGTGGAGAATACTTCAATAGCAGTGAATTCAAAATAGCGGATGCGACGACTCGAGATTGGGATGTTAATGATGGTTTGACTACTGGTGGGATGATGACTTTCTTACAAGGTTTCGCTCACTCCAGTAATGTTGGAATGAGTCTACTTGAACAAAAAATGGGAGATGCTACTTGGTTGGATTATCTAAAACGCTTTAAATTTGGGGTTCCAACTCGCTTTGGCTTGACAGATGAATACGCTGGTCAACTTCCAGCTGATAATATTGTTAGTATTGCTCAAAGCTCATTTGGGCAAGGGATTTCAGTGACACAAACACAAATGCTTCGTGCCTTTACAGCTATTGCTAATGATGGAGTTATGCTGGAGCCAAAATTTATAAGTGCTATTTATGATACTAACAATCAGTCTGTACGAAAGTCTCAAAAAGAGATTGTAGGAAAACCTGTATCTGAAGATGCAGCAAGCTTGACTCGTACTAACATGATATTAGTTGGGACGGACCCTATATATGGAACAATGTATAATCACTACACAGGAAAGCCAATTATAACAGTTCCTGGACAAAATGTAGCAGTTAAATCCGGTACGGCTCAAATCGCTGATGAGAAAAATGGAGGATACTTGGTTGGTTCTACCAATTATATTTTCTCAGTTGTGACTATGAATCCTGCTGAAAATCCTGATTTTATCTTGTATGTAACGGTTCAACAGCCTGAGCATTATTCAGCTGTCCAGTTGGGAGAGTTTTCCAATCCAATCTTGGAGCGGGCTTCAGCGATGAAAGAATCTCTGAACCTTCAATCTCCAGCTAAGAATTTAGATCAAGTGACGACAGAATCTTCGTATGCAATGCCTAGCATCAAGGATATTTCACCTGGTGATTTGGCGGAAGCCTTACGTCGAAATATTGTGCAGCCAATCGTTGTTGGTACTGGAACAAAGATTAAAGAGACTTCTGTAGAAGAAGGAAAAAATCTTGCACCAAACCAACAAGTTCTCCTTTTATCGGATAAGGTAGAAGAAATTCCAGACATGTATGGCTGGACACAGGAAAATGTTCAAGCATTTGCCAAATGGTTGAATATTGAAATAGAGTGGGATGGTACAGGTAAAACGGTTCAAAAACAAAGTGTTCGTGCCAATACTGCCATCAAAGATATTAAAAATTTGAAAGTAACTTTAGGAGATTAACATGATTAGTTCCATCAGTGCTGGAATTGTGACATTTTTACTAACTTTAGTAGGAATTCCGGCCTTTATCCAATTTTATAGAAAGGCGCAAATTACAGGCCAGCAGATGCATGAGGATGTCAAACAGCACCAGGCAAAAGCTGGGACTCCTACAATGGGGGGACTTGTTTTCCTCATTGCTGCAGTTGTGGTGAGTTTCCTCGTCGCTCTTTTTTCAAAACAATTGACCAATAATGTTGGTATGATTTTGTTTATTTTGGTCTTGTATGGTTTGGTTGGTTTTTTAGATGACTTTCTCAAGGTCTTCCGTAAAATCAATGAGGGCCTTAATCCCAAACAGAAATTGGCTCTTCAGCTGCTAGGTGGCGTCATTTTCTACCTTTTTTATGAGCGTGGGGGCGATATGCTCTCTGTCTTTGGTTACCAAGTGCATCTAGGGATTTTCTATATTATCTTCGCTCTTTTCTGGCTAGTTGGTTTTTCAAACGCAGTGAATTTGACAGATGGTATTGACGGTCTAGCGAGTATTTCCGTTGTGATTAGCTTGTCTGCCTATGGAGTTATTGCCTATGTGCAAGGTCAGATGGATATTCTTCTAGTGATTCTTGCCATGATTGGTGGTTTGCTTGGTTTCTTTGTCTTTAACCATAAGCCTGCCAAGGTCTTTATGGGGGATGTGGGAAGTTTGGCTTTAGGTGGAATGCTGGCAGCTATCTCTATGGCCCTCCACCAAGAATGGACTCTCTTGATTATCGGAATTGTTTATGTCTTTGAAACAACTTCGGTTATGATGCAAGTCAGTTATTTCAAACTGACAGGTGGTAAACGTATTTTCCGTATGACGCCTGTGCACCACCATTTTGAGCTTGGAGGATTATCTGGTAAAGGAAATCCTTGGAGCGAGTGGAAGGTTGACTTCTTCTTTTGGGGAGTGGGACTTCTAGCAAGTCTTTTGACGCTAGCCTTTTTATACCTACTGTAAAAAATAATCTTTTATTGATAAAAGAAACCAGGATGAAGCTTATCTTCATCCTGGTTTTTGTGTGCTTAAAAGTTAGTTGGATTCATCCTTCTTACTCTTAAGTAGAAAAGTTGCTGTTAAGACTAGACTTAATCCTGATAAGAATAGTAGTGGACTAGACGTTTCACCAGTAGCTGGAAGTTGTTCTTTAGGAGAATCACTTGCAGATTGAACAAGGTCTGGACTAGATGAAACTTGCTCTGAGCTGTTGGCTAATGGTTTGATATCTGTTTCACTTGGTTTTTGCTCTGCAGTAGTTGATGCTCCATTAGCTTGATAAACGACTGCATAGGTGCTGAAATGACTAGTCGTAAATTCTGCCATTCCCTCGCGAATAGTAAAATCGAGTGCCTGTAACTCTTTTGATGGAGTTAGGTAGTAGACATTTTCGACAGCTGAGGAAATAGGCAAGCGGACCAAGACAGTTCCTTTTGGTTGTAAACTATGATCTGTTGAATTTTTAAGGTGAAGATCGTAAGCATCATAGGTCTTACCAAATAGTTCTTGAGCTAATACACGTCTGCTAGAAATGTGAGAAATTCCCTCTAAGTCAGTCGCTCCTCCAATAATTTCAACTTTAGTCTTTTCATCCTTTAAGACACGAAGTTTATATTCAGGAACAGAAACAGTAGGAGCTTGTTCTTGTCCCGCTGTCCCGACAGGTTGAGTGTACTCAGGAATATTTACTACAGGCGGTTGTTCCTGTCCAGCCGTTCCGATAGGTTTAGTGTATTCAGGGATAGAAACAGTAGGCGGTTGTTCCTGTCCAGCCGTTCCGATAGGTTTAGTGTATTCAGGGATAGAAACAGTAGGCGGTTGTTCCTGTCCAGCAGTTCCGATAGGCTCAGTGTACTCAGGAATAGAAACGGTAGGTGGCTGTTCTTGTCCCGCTGTGCCGATAGGTTGAGTGTACTCAGGAATGTTTACTACAGGCGGTTGTTCCTGTCCTGCTGTACCGATAGGCTTAGTGTATTCAGGAATTTCTACAATAGGAGCAGGGGCATCTCCCTTGCTTGTAGTTGGCTGCTGATTCTCAACCTTCTTCTCATCCTTTTTGGTAAAGACAGCTACGACAGGACTGCTTGTTGTATTTCCCTGGATAGAATAAGCTTCTATCGCATTTCCAATTTTTCGATTGGTTTCGTCAGGGATAGGGATTTGTACCCGATTATCTTGAATTGATAAGACAGTCTGATCTCCAGTCGTAACTAGATGATTATCGTCTATCCTGCGTAAAACGAGTGGATCTTTGATGCCTGGGAAGGTCACAGCGATGGCTTCCCAATCTCCAGCTGGAAGAGTTAAAGAGATGTTTTTATCCCCTTCCTTAAGTGGTGCGATACTTGGACTATCCAAGCTTACAGCTGGAGCCTTAATCACATCAAATGAATCTAGAGAAATTTTCTTGCGACCTGCTGGTGAATTTGGATCAACTTTCAATGTCAAAATATGATTACCATCGGTCAGATTAGTAAATTCTCCAATTAAGGTTGCCTTTTGGGTAGCGCCAGCAGTGTAGAAGTCTAGACTTGGCATTTCTTTTCCATCCAGTGTCACGAGAGCTTTTCCGAGAGCGGATGTTTTGAGTCCGTAAATTCGAATACCTGTTCCAGTAAATGGAATGGTTGCTTGAGCTTCTGAAGCGGTACTTGGGTCGGCGTTATTGATGTCCGCATATTTTTCTGTGCTCTTATATAATTCAGTATCGCTCCAATCTTTGAATTGAGATCCGTATTGAATGCGAGGGTCGCGGTCATCCATTTTTTCAATGGTTGTTCCTTGTCCTGGTAAAACTTTAAAGTAGTCTAAGGAAATTTTGGAGCGCTCACTGCCACGGTGTTTATGCTCTTGTTTTACAGTGATAGTCATCACATGAGCACCATCTGACAATCCTGTGAAGCGACCGATAAGGCTACCTTTTTCAGTTGCACCTGCAGTATAGAAGTCCAGTTCACCGACTGATTTACCATCGATTTTGACTTCAGCGATTCCCAATTGAGATGATTTGAGACCATAGATTTCAATGCCAACACCATTGAAAGGAATGGTTGCTGTCGCATCTTTATCTGTATAGTTACCTAGTGAAAGGTCGGCAAACTTCTCTGTCCCTCCAAATAATTCTGAGTCTGCCCAGTTTCCAAATGCAGAACCGTATTGGATTCGGCTATCACGGTCATCCATCAATTGGTTATAGGTTTCGACATTGGCCTTTTCGGATACCTGTGTAGAAACATTACCCAGCATAGCCTTAACAGTATAAGTGTAGGCGAGTTGAGGATCGAGTGAGCGGTCGATAAAATGGGTTTGATTGGTCACAAATTCTCTGCTTGCAGAGGTTTGGCCAGATTCGTCTTTCACTTGTCTTTGGATGACATAGTGGGTAGCACCTTCTACTTGGTTGAAGGTGAGTTCGGCAGTGACGCCATTTTGTCTAACTGCTGTCAGACTGGTTACACGACCAGGGAAATGTTCAAAGGTAATGACATCACCTTTTTGTGTTGCCAGTTGAATGCGGCCATCTTTCAGAACAGTTGCTTTGACAGATTTACCATTAACCTTAACCTGACTGGCTTCGATATTTGGATAATCTACAACTAGGTCTCCACCGACATTTGAAAGGAAGGATAAGCTTTGCAGGTTTTTATCTTTCCACTTCATGCTGACTTCAAAGTTACCACGGGCAACCAGACCAGAAACCTGACCGTCTTTCCAAGCATCTGGAAGGGCTGGCAATGGTGCAATGTAGCCAGTGTGTGATTGAAGAAGCATTTCTGCAATTCCACTGGTTGCTCCAAAGTTTCCGTCGATTTGGAAAGGTGCGTGCGTATCCCAAAGGTTTTCTAGGGTTGAATATTTGAGCTGTTCAGCAAGCAAGCGATGAGCACGGTTACCGTCTAAGAGACGAGCCCAGAGGTTGATTTTATTGGCCTTAGACCAACCAGTACCACCATCTCCACGGTGGTTGAGGGTAGCACGCGCAGCTTCTAGGTATTCAGCCTGGTCCTTGCTAAAGAGCGTACCTGGGAAGAGACCTACCAGATGGGAAACGTGGCGGTGGTTATTTTCAATGCCTTCATTAGTGAATTGTGGACTGTCTTCTTCGTACCATTCCTTGATGCGTCCCTCTTTGTTAATGTGAAGTGGTTTGAGTTTGTCAAATTTAGCCTTGACCTCTGTAACTAGGTCTTTGTCGACATTCAGATGGTTGGCGACTTCCATGTAGTCATGGAATAGCTGCCAGACTAGCGATTGGTCAAAGGTATTTCCGATGGTGATGGTACCGTGTTCTGGTGAGTAGGATGGAGAAGACACCCAACGGTCACTGTCCTGGTCATAGTGCAAGAAGGAGTTCCAGAACCTAGCAGTTTCCTTGAGCATTGGATAGATCTTTTCTTTGAGATAAGTCTCATCCTTGGTGAATTTATAGTAGTCATAAACGTTCTGCATCATCCAGGCATTAGCTGCTGGAGACCAACCCCAATAGTAATTCCAACCAGGAGTAGTCCAACCAAATGGTGTCGCCTGTGTATGAACCAGCCAGCCATTTTCTTGTCCATCTTTGGATTCGATACCGGCGTATTCCTTAGCAGCGATACGGCCATAGTAACGCATATCGTCAATGTAATTGATCATTGGCTTGGCTGTTTCAGCTAGATTGCTCATGTAGGCTGGCCAATAGTTCATTTGCAAATTGACATTGAGGTGGTAGTCAGCGTTCCAAGGTGGATTGTCTACAGCATTCCAGACCCCTTGTAGGTTGGCAGGAAGGGCATCTGTCCGATCACGAGATGAACTAATCAATAAATAACGTCCGTATTGGAAGAAGAGTTCTTCCAGTTTTTGCCCTTTGCTAGGGTTATAGGTCTGAAGGGCCTCTTTTGTCGTTTGAGCAGCATTGCTTCCACCTAGGTTTAGTTTGACGCGGTTAAAGAGGCTTTGATAGTCTTTGATATGGTTCTTTTTAAGTGTCTCGTAGTCTTTGCCCCTAGCTGCTTCTACAATGCCTTTAACTGTTTTTTCGAGGTCAATGTCTTTGCGATAGTTTGTTTTTGGATTCTGAGCAAAGTTAGTCTTGGCACTGAGTAAAAGCGTAGCGTAGCTAGCTCCTGTGATTGTTAAACTATCCTCATGGACAGTAACTTTTCCGTCCGTTTTAATTCCTAGATAGGATGCGAACTGGAGGCCATTATCTTTGACTGTACCTTTTAGTAGGATACCATTTGGGTCTGTCGTAACATGGCCACTCTTGTAGTTAGAATATTCCGCTGAGTAGTCTCCGTTAGCAAGTAAATCTTCTGTTAAGCTATTCCAAACTGTAAAATCAAGTTTTTTGTCCCCTTTTTGGGTCAAGTGGGTCACGGTGACATCATCAGGATAGCTGGAGAAGGTTTCACGTTTGAAGGTTGTCCCATCTTGGGTGTAAGAAGTGGTTGTAGTGGCTTCTGTGATATCCAAACCACGGTGATAGTCTGTAACTGTATCCAGCCCCTTTTTCTGGTTATTGAAGACCATGAAGATATCACCAAAGGCTAGATAACGTCCATACTGGGCGTTGTTTGGTCCAACTAGATTTTGTTCAGCTAATCGTTTGGCTTTTTGGCGATCTCCGTCTTCAAGAGCCTTACGAATTTCTGCTAAAATTTTATACCGTTCCTGATAGTTTCCTCCATTATAGTCGGTACTGTCGGGACGCGGTCCACCTGACCAAAGAGTTTTTTCGTTGTATTGGATTCTCTCCTCGCCGATGAGACCAAAAACCTTAGCACCCATTTCACCATTCCCAACTGGGAGTGCTTGTTTTTCCCAGCCATCATAGGAAGGAGCTGTTGGTCGATCATAGTTTAGCTGATAGTTGCTTTGTTCTGTCACAGGTAGTTCTTGTTTTTCGGTTTCCTTATTTTCGTTAGGTTTTACAATAGCCTCAGTACTGACTTGATTAGTTGTAGCAGAGGCAACATTAGCTTTAGCGGGTTTGGTTTCTGAAACACTATTATCAGCTAGAACTGGTTTTGAATGGTCAATTGCTTCGCTTGGCTGTGTGTGCTCGGTTGATTCAGTTGTTTTCGTTATAGTGTCTGTCTTAACTGTAGTTTTCTCTAATGCAGGCTCGTTTTGCTGTACTTCAATAGTATCAGCAGAGACGGTATGACTAGCTAGAAAAACCGCTCCAAGCAAAACAGAGGCTGTGCCGACTGTTAGCTTTCGAATACTGTAGCGACAGGATTTCTCCCTCCAAATTTTTTCCATAGAAACCTCCTTTATTAATTAAAAGCGCTTTCATTTTTAATGAGGCGAACTTTTGTTTCTATATTGTATTGTTAATCTAATTTTACCAGCTAATGAAGTGTTGTCAAGAGGATTTGAGAAGGATATATATTTGATATTGTTTTGTATTAAAAAAGTGGAGGAAACGAATGGTAAGAGAGTGTATTTTTTATATTCTTTCTAGTTTTGACTAGAAAGATAAGCCAACTTTAATTACAGCCTACCCATCTCTGAAAGCGTAAAACAAACTAGTCAGGGTGGCTAGTTTATGGTATAATGAAAGAGACTCAAAAAGAAACAGGAGAAATATGATGGATTTACTTTTAGCAATTGTATTGATTGTGCTAGCTTTTCTAGGGGGAGCTCTTGGAGGAATGTACTTGGTTCGTAAGCAAATTGAAAAAGAATTCGCTGACAACCCACGTTTGAATGCTGAAGCAGTTCGTACTCTTTTGAGTGCAAATGGTCAAAAACCAAGCGAAGCTAAGGTACAACAAGTTTACCACCAAATCATCCGCCAACAAAAGGCAGCCCTTGCTAACAATAAAAAGAAAAAATAAATAAGGAAAAGTCTGGGATGAAAGTTCCAGACTTCTCACTATGTTGACTATGGTTTAGGGATGAGACTTTTTCCTTGCATTCTATTGATATTTGATTATGATTAAGAGAGATAGTTATTGATTAGGCTGTCATTATTCAGTTCATAAGGAACGGTAATCATAATGAACTATCAATCAGAAAAAAGACTAGAAAGAAGACTGTATGGATAATCGACCAATTGGTTTTTTGGATTCGGGTGTCGGGGGCTTGACCGTTGTGCGCGAGCTCATGCGCCAGCTTCCCCATGAAGAAATCGTCTATATTGGAGATTCGGCGCGGGCGCCCTATGGTCCCCGTCCTGCTGAGCAAATTCGTGAATATACTTGGCAGTTGGTCAACTTTCTCTTGACCAAGGATGTCAAGATGATTGTCATTGCATGTAACACTGCGACTGCAGTCGTCTGGGAAGAAATCAAGGCTCAACTAGACATTCCTGTTCTAGGTGTGATTTTGCCAGGAGCTTCGGCAGCTATCAAGTCCAGTCAAGGTGGAAAAATCGGAGTCATTGGAACGCCTATGACGGTCCAATCTGACATTTATCGTCAGAAAATTAACGATCTGGATCCAGATTTACAGGTGGAGAGTTTGGCCTGTCCCAAGTTTGCCCCCTTGGTGGAGTCGGGTGCCCTGTCAACCAGTGTCACCAAGAAAGTGGTCTATGAAACCCTGCGTCCCTTGGTTGGAAAGGTGGATAGCCTGATTTTGGGTTGTACCCATTATCCACTTCTCAGACCTATTATTCAAAATGTCATGGGGCCAAAGGTTCAGCTCATCGATAGTGGGGCAGAGTGCGTACGGGACATTTCAGTCTTACTCAATTATTTTGAAATCAATCGTGGTCGCGATGCTGGACCACTCCATCACCGTTTTTACACAACAGCCAGCAGCCAAAGTTTTGCCCAAATTGGTGAAGAATGGCTGGAAAAAGAGATTTATGTGGAGCATGTAGAATTATGACAAATAAAATTTATGAATACAAGGATGACCAGGACTGGTATGTCGGTTCATATAGTATTTTTGGTGGTGTCCGGACATTGACTGATGAAGACTTGGATTTTCCTCTATTGGAGTTTGCCCAAAGATTTCGAGATGAGGAACAAGGTTTTCCTGTTTCTGTTACTGTTTTACGCTATGGTTCTCTCTACCGTTTATTGTCTTTTGTGGTAGATATCCTCAACCAAGAAATGGGACGAAATCTGGAAGTCATCCAACGTCAGGGAGCTTTTCTCTTGATTGAAAATGGGCAACTCCTGCATGTAGAATTGCTTAAAGAAGGGGTCAATGTTCATGATTTCTTTGAGACGAATAAGGTCAGAGAAACCTTATTGATTGCGACTCGAAACGAAGGCAAGACCAAAGAATTCCGAGCTATCTTTGATAAGTTAGGCTACGATGTGGAAAATCTTAATGACTATCCTGACCTGCCTGAAGTAGCAGAAACAGGCATGACCTTTGAAGAAAATGCCCGTCTCAAGGCAGAAACCATTTCTCAATTAACGGGCAAGATGGTTTTGGCAGATGACTCAGGTCTCAAAGTCGATGTCCTTGGTGGCTTGCCAGGTGTCTGGTCAGCTCGTTTCGCAGGAGTGGGAGCTACTGACCGTGAAAACAATGCCAAACTCTTGCACGAATTGGCCATGGTCTTTGAACTCAAGGACCGCTCGGCTCAATTCCATACAACCCTAGTCGTGGCCAGTCCAAACAAGGAAAGCTTGGTTGTTGAAGCAGACTGGCCAGGCTACATTAACTTTGAACCTAAGGGTGAAAATGGATTTGGTTACGATCCTCTCTTCCTTGTAGGAGAGACAGGCAAGTCCTCAGCTGAATTAACCCTTGAAGAAAAAAATAGTCAATCTCACCGTGCCTTAGCCGTTAAGAAACTTTTGGAGGTATTTCCATCATGGCAAAGCAAACCATCATTGTAATGAGCGATTCTCATGGCGATAGCTTGATTGTGGAAGAAATCCGTGATCGCTATGTAGGCAAAGTTGATGCCGTTTTTCATAATGGCGATTCTGAACTGCGTCCTGATTCTCCCCTTTGGGAAGGCATCCGTGTTGTTAAAGGGAACATGGACTTCTACGCCGGCTACCCAGAACGTTTGGTGACCGAGCTTGGTTCGACCAAGATTATCCAAACTCATGGTCACTTGTTTGACATCAATTTCAACTTTCAAAAGTTGGACTACTGGGCTCAGGAGGAAGAGGCCGATATCTGTCTCTATGGTCACTTGCATGTGCCAAATGCTTGGATGGAAGGAAAGGCTCTTTTTCTAAATCCAGGTTCCATCAGTCAACCACGTGGGACCATCAGAGAATGTCTCTATGCTCGTGTGGAGATTGATGATAGTTATTTTAAAGTGGACTTTTTGACACGAGACCATGAGGTGTATCCAGGCTTGTCCAAGGAGTTTAGCCGATGATTGCCAAGGAGTTTGAGACTTTCTTGTTGGGGCAAGAAGAAACTTTTTTGACCCCTGCTGAAAATCTAGCTGTGTTGATTGATACCCACAATGCGGATCATGCAACCCTCTTGCTCAGTCAGATGACCTATACCCGTGTTCCTGTTGTGACAGATGAAAAACAGTTTGTTGGGACGATTGGGCTCAGAGATATTATGGCTTATCAGATGGAGCATGACTTGAATCAAGAAATTATGGCGGATACGGATATTGTTCATATGACCAAAACGGATGTAGCGGTTGTTTCGCCTGATTTTACCATTACGGAGGTCTTGCACAAGCTGGTAGATGAGTCCTTCTTGCCGGTTGTGGATGCGTCAGGGATTTTCCAAGGGATCATCACGCGCAAGTCTATCCTCAAGGCAGTCAATGCCCTCTTGCATGACTTTAGTAAGGAATATGAGATTCGATGCAAATGAGAGACAGAATTTCAGATTTTTTAGAGGAAAAGCAGGGCTTGTCTGCCAATTCCAAGCAGTCCTATAAGTATGATCTGGAGCAATTTTTAGACATTGTAGGCGAGCGGATTTCTGAGACCAGTCTCAAGATTTACCAAGCCCAACTAGCCAATCTAAAAATCAGTGCCCAGAAGCGAAAGATTTCGGCCTGTAACCAATTTCTCTACTTTCTCTATCAAAAAGGAGAAGTGGATAGCTTTTACCGCTTGGAATTAGCCAACCAAGCTGAAAAGAAGACCGAAAAGCCAGAATTGTTAGACCTAGACTCTTTTTGGCAGGAAAGTGACTATTCAGAGGGTCGCTTGCTAGCGCTCTTAATCCTAGAAATGGGACTCTTGCCGAGTGAGATTTTAGCTCTCAAGGTTGCGGATATCAATCTAGATTTTCAAGTGTTGAGAATCCAGAAGGCTTCCCAACAGAGGATTGTCACCATTCCCACGAGCTTGCTTTCAGAGCTAGAACCCTTGATGGGCCAGACCTATCTTTTTGAAAGGACAGGGAAAGCCTATTCTCGTCAGTGGGCCTTCCGTCAGCTAGAAGCTTTTGTCAGGGAGAAAGGTTTTCCAGCACTATCAGCCCAAGCCCTACGGGAACAGTTCATTCTACGACAAATTGAAAACAAGGTCGATTTGTACGAAATTGCAAAAAAATTAGGATTAAAAACAGTCCTGACCTTAGAAAAATATAGATAATGGATATTAAATTAAAAGATTTTGAAGGGCCCCTGGACTTGCTCTTGCACCTGGTTTCTAAGTATCAGATGGATATCTACGATGTGCCCATTACGGAAGTCATCGAACAGTATCTAGCTTATGTTTCAACCCTGCAGGCCATGCGTCTGGAAGTGACGGGCGAGTACATGGTCATGGCCAGTCAGCTCATGCTGATCAAGAGTCGCAAGCTCTTGCCAAAGGTTGCGGAAGTGACAGACTTGGAGGATGACCTGGAGCAGGATCTTCTCTCTCAAATCGAAGAATACCGCAAGTTCAAGCTCTTGGGTGAGCAGTTGGAAGCCAAGCACCAAGATCGGGCCCAGCACTATTCCAAAGCGCCGACAGAGTTGATATACGAAGATGCGGAGCTTGTGCATGACAAGACGACCATTGACCTCTTTTTGGCTTTTTCAAATATCCTAGCCAAGAAAAAAGAGGAGTTTGCACAAAATCACACGACTATCTTGCGGGATGAGTATAAGATTGAGGACATGATGGTTATCGTGAAAGAGTCCCTGACTGGACGAGATCAGTTGCGCTTGCAGGATTTGTTTAAGGAAGCCCAGAATGTCCAAGAGATCATTACCCTCTTTTTGGCAACCTTAGAGTTAATCAAAACCCAGGAGCTGATTCTTGTGCAAGAGGAAAGTTTCGGAGATATTTATCTCATGGAAAAGAAGGAAGAAAGTCAAGTGGCCCAAAGCTAGACTTGATAGAGAGGAAAGATGAGTACTTTAGCAAAAATAGAAGCGCTCTTGTTTGTAGCGGGTGAAGATGGGATTAGAGTCCGCCAGTTAGCTGAACTCCTCTCTCTGCCACCGACAGGCATCCAACAGAGTTTAGAAAAATTAGTCCAGAAGTATGAAAAGGACTCAGATTCCAGTTTGGCCCTGATTGAGACAGGGGGCGCTTATAGATTGGTGACCAAACCTCAGTTTTCAGAGATTTTGAAGGAATACTCTAAGGCGCCTATCAACCAGAGTTTATCTCGGGCTGCCCTTGAGACCTTGTCCATCATTGCCTACAAACAGCCCATCACACGGATAGAGATTGATGCCATCCGTGGGGTCAACTCGAGTGGGGCCTTGGCAAAGTTGCAGGCCTTTGACTTGATACGAGAAGACGGGAAAAAAGAAGTGTTGGGGCGCCCCAACCTCTATGTGACAACAGATTATTTCCTAGATTACATGGGGATAAACCATTTAGAAGAATTACCAGTGATTGATGAGCTTGAGATTCAAGCCCAAGAAAGCCAATTATTTGGTGAAAGGATAGAAGAAGATGAGAATCAATAAGTATATTGCCCACGCAGGTGTGGCCAGTAGGAGAAAAGCAGAAGAGCTGATTAAGCAAGGTTTGGTGACGGTTAACGGCCAGGTGGTACGTGAACTAGCAACCACTATCAAGTCAGGCGACAAGGTCGAAGTTGAAGGTCAACCTATCTACAACGAAGAAAAGGTCTATTATCTACTTAACAAACCACGCGGTGTTATTTCCAGTGTGACAGATGACAAGGGCCGCAAGACGGTTGTCGACCTCTTGCCCAACGTGAAAGAGCGCATCTACCCTGTAGGTCGTTTGGACTGGGATACATCAGGAGTCTTGATTTTGACCAATGATGGGGATTTTACGGATGAGATGATTCACCCTCGTAATGAGATTGACAAGGTTTATGTTGCGCGTGTTAAAGGTGTGGCCAATAAGGACAATCTCCGCCCCTTGACCCGTGGACTTGAGATTGATGGTAAGAAAACCAAGCCGGCTGTCTATGAGATTCTCAAAGTGGACCCAGTCAAAAACCGCTCTGTGGTGCAGTTGACTATCCATGAAGGGCGTAACCACCAGGTTAAAAAGATGTTTGAAGCTGTCGGTCTCCAAGTAGATAAGTTGTCACGGACCCGTTTCGGACATCTAGACTTGACAGGACTCCGTCCAGGAGAATTCCGTCGTCTTAATAAAAAAGAAATCAGCCAACTACACACCATGGCTGTAACCAAGAAATAATGAAACGAATTTTAATAGCGCCTGTGCGCTTTTACCAACGTTTTATCTCGCCAGCCTTTCCACCCTCTTGTCGCTTTGAGCCGACTTGTTCCAACTATATGATTCAGGCTATTGAAAAACATGGCTTCAAGGGTGTTTTGATGGGCTTGTCTCGGATTTTACGTTGCCATCCCTGGTCGAAAACAGGTAAGGACCCCGTCCCAGACCATTTTTCACTCAAACGGAATCATAAATAAAACGAATTACAATGGTGATTCGTTTTTTCACAAGTAGTTTTATCTGGAATGATGATTCCCGCTATCCTTCTCCTATAAAAAGTGGTAAAATGGATGAAAGAAAGAAGGAACTGAAATGACAACATTATTTTCAAAAATCAAAGAAGTAACAGAACTTGCTGCGATCTCAGGTCATGAAGCACCTGTCCGTGCTTATCTTCGTGAAAAGTTGACACCGCACGTGGATGAAGTGGTGACAGATGGCTTGGGTGGTATTTTTGGTATCAAGCATTCAGAAGCTACGGATGCGCCGCGCGTCTTGGTCGCTTCTCACATGGATGAAGTTGGTTTTATGGTCAGCGAAATCAAGCCAGATGGTACCTTCCGTGTGGTAGAAATCGGTGGATGGAATCCTATGGTGGTTAGTAGCCAACGTTTCAAACTCTTGACTCGTGATGGTCGTGAAATTCCTGTGATTTCAGGCTCTGTTCCTCCACATTTGACTCGTGGTAAGGGCGGCCCAACTATGCCAGCTATTGCAGATATCGTCTTTGATGGCGGTTTTGCGGATAAGTCTGAGGCAGAAAGTTTTGGCATCCGTCCTGGCGACACCATCGTACCAGATAGTTCTGCAATCTTGACGGCCAATGAGAAAAATATCATCTCAAAAGCTTGGGACAACCGCTACGGTGTTCTTATGGTGAGCGAGTTGGCGGAAGCTCTGTCAGGTCAAAAACTCGGAAATGAACTCTATCTTGGCTCTAACGTCCAAGAAGAGGTTGGTCTTCGTGGTGCTCATACTTCCACAACCAAGTTTGACCCAGAAGTCTTCCTAGCAGTTGATTGCTCACCTGCTGGTGATGTTTATGGCGGTCAAGGCAAGATTGGGGATGGAACCTTGATTCGTTTCTATGACCCAGGTCACTTGCTTCTCCCAGGGATGAAGGATTTCCTTTTGACAACGGCTGAAGAAGCTGGTATCAAGTACCAATACTATTGTGGTAAAGGCGGAACAGACGCTGGCGCAGCTCATCTGAAAAATGGCGGTGTCCCATCTACAACTATCGGTGTCTGCGCTCGTTATATCCACTCTCACCAAACCCTCTATGCAATGGATGACTTCCTAGAAGCGCAAGCTTTCTTGCAGGCCTTGGTGAAGAAATTAGATCGTTCAACAGTTGATTTGATTAAAAATTATTAAACTTAAGGAGGTGGTAGGGATGGTAGAACCAAACCTAGAAAGCCTTGTAAAAGATCTTTACAATCATGCTCGACATGATTTGAGTGAAGATTTAGTTGCTGCTCTCCTAGAGACTGCTAAAAAACTGCCTACTACAAATGAGCAATTGCTGGCAGTTCGTCTCTCAGGTCTGGTCAATCGTGAATTGCTCCTAAATCCCAAACATCCGGCACCTGAGTTGCTCAACTTGGCTCGCTTTATCAAAAGAGAAGAGGCAAAGTACAGGGGAACTGCAGCTTCTGCGCTTATGTATGGGGAGCTCTTTAAAATGCTTTGATTCCATTGTGAATCAAAGCATTTTTCTATATATTAGAAAAGCAATTCTTGGTTAGGAAAAGAAAAAAGCCATCCCATTTAGGATAGCTTCTTGGATCTTAGATTTGTTCAGCGATGACCTTTTCAGCAAGGTTCATGGCGTGGTCAGATACACGAGTATAGTGGGAAATGATGTCGATAAAGTTGACCCCAGCTTGTGTTGAACACTCGCCCTTGTTGAGGCGTTTGATGTGGGTCTTTCTGAGAACACGTTCCATATTGTTGATTTCTTTATGGCGTTCAATCAGACTTTGAGCTTTTTCAATATCATTATTTTCTACACTATCAAGGGCATCCTTGATAAAGCCAGTGGTTTTTTGATAGATATCAGCTAGTTCTTCCAAAGCAGCTTCAGAAAACTCAACATTTTTACGTTGAAGATAGTCGGTCAGATTGATTAGGGCTTCTGCGTGGTCCCCAATCCGTTCCAAATCACGGGATGAATCCAGGATGTTTGTCAGCACTTCACTTTCTTTCTGGCTAAGGGCTTCACTGGAAAGAGTAATGAGGTAACGAGTCAATTTTTCATCAATGGTATTGATGGCTTCCTCTGTCTTGTGTCCTTTTTCAGCAACCTTTTCATTAAGGTCAATGATGTAGTTGTATGAAAGGTCAAAGGCTTTAGAAGCATAATTTCCCAAGTGAAGGAGTTCTTTTTTGGCATTTCCGAGAGCGATTGATGGAGCTTGTTTAATCAAATGCTCATCAAGATAAAGTGGCTCGTACTTGACAACTTCATCTTCACCAGGGATGAGCTTGGTTACAAAGTAGGCCAAGGCTCCGATGAATGGAAATTGTACAATGGTGTTACTTACGTTAAAGGCACCGTGAGAGAAGGCGATGGTCATCTCAGGTGAGAGGTGAAGGAGTGCCTGGAAGTACTCAATCATAGATGTAAATGGACCTAATAAGATTAAGCAAAGGATAGTTCCTAATACGTTAAAGGTGACGTGGGTTGCAGCAACGCGTTTCGCAGAGATATTGGCTCCAGCTGCCGCGATGATAACTGTTAGGGTTGTCCCGATATTATCCCCGAAGAGAACAGGTAGAGAACCTTTAAGGTCAAGGAATCCACCTGCATAGAGACCTTGCAAAATCCCGATTGTCGCAGAAGAAGCTTGGATGAGGACGGTAATCACTGCACCGGCAAAAACTCCTAATACAGGATTTTGTCCCAAGGTTACCATATATTCCTTGAATTGTGGTAAATCTTTAAGAGGACTCATACCGGCACTGATGAGGTTGAGAGCATAGAAGATTCCCCCTACACCAAACAAGATACGCCCGATATTGTTTGCTGTTCTGTTTTTGGTAAAGAAGAGGAACATGGTTCCAAGGAAAATCAAGGGTAAAGCATACTCACCAAGCTTGAAACCGATGATAAAGGAAGTAACTGTGGTTCCGATGTTGGCTCCCATGATAATTCCGATAGCCTGTCTAAGAGTGAGAAGACTAGCGCTGACCAGTCCAACCGTGATAACTGTAACCCCTGTACTTGACTGAATCAGGGCAGTCACGACAATTCCGACTAGAACACCTAAAAAGGGATTGCTAGTGTACTTGTCAATGTAAAAACGAAGGCGATCTCCAGCAGCTTGTTGCAAACCGTCTCCCATGGTCTTGATACTATATAAGAATAGTCCCAGACCACCTAAAAAGTGAAATAAAATTTCCTGCCAATTAATGGACATTTCTTTTTCCTCCGAAAAATAATAACGGAATTTCTCCTATTCTATTTTAAAGGATAAAAGTAAATCTAACAAGTGTTAAGCTAAGATTTTAGAAAGAAAATTCGTTAGAATGGGCCTTAATTATATTAATTTTACCAATTTCTAACCTAGATATAGGTATTTCCTTTTATATATTGACATTTAAAAGAAATATTTTAAAATGAGGTAGGAATTATCTTGGTCCCTGTGATTGGGATAAAAATTTTATAAAGAAAGTTAAGCGCTTTCTTTTATGTAGCAAAATCAATCTTTTAGGAGGAGAAAATGAAGAATACATTTTTTGAAAGACGTTGTCGTTACAGTATTCGTAAGTTATCAGTAGGAGCCTGCTCGCTAATGATTGGTGCTGTTTTATTTGCTGGTCCAGCCTTGGCTGAAGAAACTGCAGTTCCTGAAAATAGCGGAGCCAATACAGAGCTTGTTTCAGGAGAGAGTGAGCATCCAACTAATGAAGCTGACAAGCAGCATGAAGGAGAACATGCTAGAGAAAATAAGCCAGAAAAGGCAGAAGGAGTAGCGACAGCATCTGAAACTGCTTCGCCAGCAAGCAATGAAGCTGCAACTACTGAAACTGCAGAAGCGGTAAGCGCAGCTAAACCAGAGGAAAAAGCAAGTGAGGTGGCTGCAGAAACACCATCTGCAGAAGCAAAACCTAAGTCTGACAAGGAAACAGAAGCAAAGCCTGAAGGAACTAGCCAAGGGGATGAGTCTAAGCCAGCAGCAGAAGTTAATAAGACTGAAAAAGAAGTCCAGCCAGATGTCCCTAAAAATACAGAAAAAACATTAAAACCAAAGGAAATCAAATTTAATTCTTGGGAGGATTTGTTGAAATGGGAACCGGGTGCGCGTGAGGATGATCCCATCAATCGTTCTTCTGTTGAACTTGCTAAGCGCCATAGAGGCCAGTTGGTGAACGAAAAAGCAAGTAGAAGAGCCAAAGTTCAGGCGCTAGCAAATACCAACTCAAAGGCTAAAGACCACGCTTCTGTTGGTGGAGAAGAATTCAAGGCCTACGCCTTTGACTACTGGCAATACTTGGATTCAATGGTCTTCTGGGAAGGTCTCGTTCCAACTCCTGACGTTATTGATGCAGGTCACCGTAACGGGGTTCCTGTATATGGTACACTCTTCTTCAACTGGTCTAATAGTATTGCAGACCAAGAGAAATTTGTTGCTGCTTTGAAACAAGATGAGGATGGAACCTTCCCTATTGCACGAAAACTTGTTGATCTTGCTAAGTACTATGGCTTTGATGGGTATTTTATCAACCAAGAAACAACGGGTGACTTAGTAACGCCACTTGGTGAAAAAATGCGTCAATTCATGCTCTATACAAAAGAATATGCGGCAAAAGTCAACCATCCAATCAAGTATGCTTGGTACGATGCCATGACCTATAAATATGGTCGTTACCACGAAGATGGTCTAGGTGATTACAACTACCAATTCATGCAAAAAGAAGGTGACAAGGTCCCTGCGGATCAATTCTTTGCCAATTTCAACTGGAATAAGGAAAAGAATGACCACTCTGTAGAAATGGCAAAATGGCTGGAACGTAGTCAATATGATGTCTTTGCAGGATTGGAATTGCAACAAGGTGGTTCTTATAAGACAAAAGTTAAATGGGATGCACTCTTAGATGAAAAAGGCAAGTTACGTTTGTCACTTGGACTCTTTGCACCAGATACAATTACCAGTCTAGGAAAAACAGGTGAAGATTACCATAAAAACGAAGATATCTTCTTCACAGGTTACCAAGGAGATCCGACAGCTCAAAAACCAGCGGACAAAGAGTGGTATGGGATTGCTAATTTAGTTGCAGACCGCACACCAGCAGTAGGCCGGACCTTCACTACCTCCTTTAATACAGGCCATGGTAGAAAGTGGTTTGTAGACGGAAAGGTTTCTAAGGATTCTGAGTGGAACTACCGTTCGGTTTCAGGTATCTTGCCAACATGGCGCTGGTGGCAGACTTCAACAGGGGAGAAACTTCGTGCAGAATATGATTTTACAGATGCCTACAATGGCGGAAATTCCCTTAAATTCTCAGGTAATGTAGCTGGTAAGACGGACCAGGATGTGAATTTGTATTCTACTAAGTTAGAAGTAACTGAGAAAACCAAACTTCGTGTTGCCCACAAGGGAGGAAAAGGCTCGAAAGTTTATATGGCCTTCTCTACAACTCCAGACTACAAATTCGATGATGCAGATGCATGGAAAGAGCTAACCCTTTCTGACAACTGGACAAATGAAGAATTTGATCTCAGCTCACTAGCAGGTAAAACCATCTATGCAGTCAAACTCTTCTTCGAGCATGAAGGAGCTGTAAAAGATTATCAGTTTAACCTAGGTCAATTAACAATTTCAGACAATCACCAAGCACCACAAGCGCCTACAGGACTTTCTGTGGTGAAACAATCTCTTAAAAATGCCCAAGAAGCTGAAGCAGTGGTCCAGTTTGCGGGTAATCAAGATGCGGATTTCTATGAAGTCTACGAAAAAGATGGGGATAACTGGCGTTTGTTGACAGGTTCATCTGCTTCAACCATCTACTTGCCAAAAGTTAGCCGCTCTGCTAATGCGACTGGTACGACGCAAGAATTGAAAGTTGTTGCAGTTGGTAAAAATGGCCTTCGTTCAGAAGCTGCGACGACATCCTTTAACTGGGGCATGACTGTTCAGGATACGACTCTCCCAAGACCTTTGGCTGAAAATATTGTTCCAGGGGCAACGGTTATCGGTAGCACTTTCCCGAATACCGAAGGTGGAGAAGGTATTGAAGGTATGTTGAACGGTACCATTACCAGTCTTTCAGACAAGTGGTCTTCAGGACAATTGAGCGGTAGTGTCGATATTCGTTTGACTCAGCCACGTACAGTTGTCAGATGGGTGATGGATCATGCGGGAGCTGGTGGAGAATCTGTAAACGACGGTTTGATGAACACCAAAGACTTTGACCTTTATTATAAAGATGCGGATGGTCAATGGAAGTTGGCTAAGGAAGTCCGTGGTAATAAAGCGCACGTTACGGATATCACTCTTGACAAACCAATTACTGCCCAAGACTGGCGTTTGCATGTCATTACATCTGATAACGGAACACCTTGGAAGGCCATTCGTATCTACAACTGGAAGATGTACGAAGCCTTGGACACAGAAAGTCAAAATATTCCAATGGCTAAGGTAGCTGCTCGTTCACTTGGAAACCACCAAGTTCAACTAGGCTTCTCTGATGTTCCGGCAGGCGCAACCATCACCGTTTACGACAAGGCTGATTCACAAACACCAATTGCAACCTTGAAGACTGAAACTGGAGGTGACTTGACAACAGCTCCATTGGGCTTTGACAAGCAACCAACTCTCCTCTACTATCGTACTCAACTACCTGGCAAAGAAATCAGTAACACCTTGGCTGTAGCGATTCCACAGGATGAGAGAAAAATTGCTGCAGTTAGCCTTGAAAAAGAACCTAAAAAGACAGTTTATAAAGAAGGAGAAAAACTGGACCTCAGAGGCGGAACACTCCGTGTTCAATACGAAGGGGGACAAGCCGACGAGCTGATTAACCTTACTCACTCAGGTGTGACGGTATCTGGATACGACGCTCATCAAAAAGGGGAACAAAACCTAACACTGCAATACCTTGGTTTACCAGTGTCAGGTGATCTGAAAGTCCAAGTGACAGGACAGGATGAAGGAAAACCAAAAGAAGTAGCGGGCTTGTATATTACTAAGAAACCAAAAACAGACTATCTAGTAGGAGATCAACTGGATCTCTCTGAAGGTCGCTTTGGTGTTCTCTATGATGATGAGACAGAAGAGACTCACAGCTTTACTGATGAAGGTGTTGAAATCACGGGATACGATGCTCAGAAGACTGGACGCCAGACCTTGACCCTGCATTACAAGGGGCACACGGCTGAGTTTGATGTCTTGGTTTCTCCAAAGGCTGCAGTTAATGATGAATACCTTAAACAAGAAATCACTGCTGCCCAAGGCCGTCAGTCAACCCTTGCCTATACCTTCTCAAGTGAGGACAAACAAGCTGTACTAGTAGAGAAACTCAATGCAGCGAAAGTTGTAGCAGAAAACCACAATGCTAGCCAAGAAGAAGTCAACAAAGCCTTGAATGAATTGAAACAAGCTGGAGCGGACTTGGATGGAAATCAACGTTATCAAACTGCTAGAGAAGAATTGGAAGGCTTGCTCGAATCTATCCGTGAAAAAGATCCTAAAGCTGAGTTGATTGAACAAGCAGAAACTTTGTTGGCTTCAGAGATGCCAACTCCACAAGCTTTTGCGGACATGAAAGAAAAGCTGAATAAGAAACTAGCTCCTGCAGAAGAAAGTCATCATGTTGGTAGCATGGATCCAAGTGAAGTAGCCCCAACAGTTGAGGTCCTCCCTGAATTAGTTGTTGAAACTGAAACAACAGCCTATGAGCGTCAAGAGCGACCAAATGCGAACCTTCTTAAAGGTCAACGTCAACTTGTCCAAAAAGGAGAAGAAGGGCAGATTCGTCGTCTAGTAGAAGTAGATGCTCAAGGCAATCGTATCCTTCGTACAACAGAAATTCTCAAGGAAGCTGTTCCAGAGATTACCGAAGTAGGTACAAAAGTTCTTTCAAGTAATCAACCAGCAGAAGGAGTAAAAGACTTAGTTTTAGAAATTCCGAAACTAGAAATTGAAGAGGATACAGTGGCCTTCAATCGTCAAGAACGATCAAATGCGAACCTTCTTAAAGGTCAACGTCAACTTGTCCAAGCAGGAGTTGAGGGACAAATTCGTCGCTTGGTTGAAGTAGATAGTCAAGGCAATCGTACGCTTCGCGCTACAGAAGTTTTGAAAGAAGCAACCCCTGAAATCGTAGAGGTTGGAACCAAAGTCTTTTCAAGTAATCAACCAGCTGAAGGAGTTAAAGACCTGGTTCTAGAAACTTCGAAACTAGAAGTTGAAGAAGTTGCAGTATCCTTTGAACGTCAAGAACATCCAAACTCAGAACTTCTCAAAGGTCAACGTCGTATTGTGCAAGCTGGAGAAGAAGGTCAAGTTCGTCATCTAGTAGAAGTAGATGCCCAAGGCAATCGTACCCTTCGTACAACAGAAGTTCTCAAGGAAGCTCTTCCGGAAATTATTGAAGTTGGAACGAAAGAAGAGCAAGACTCTCAAAAAATAGGTCAAGCTCTTTTAGCAACACCAACAAATGAAAAAGTAGGTAAAGAACTTCCAAATACTGGAGTAACAAGAGATGCTAGCCTAGTAGCACTAGGACTCCTCGGAGTGATGAGTGGCTATGGCCTACTTGCTGGAAAGAAGAGAGAAAACGAATCGATTTAGGATTCTTGCATTTCCTCATAACAACTAAAAACAAGGTTTGGATGCAGATTAGTCAAACCTCGTTTTAACTAGTAAAAATCAGTGGAAGAATGAGATGGATTAACTAGTTTTTCTTGTATTACTTAGTGATTTGGAAAAGTTTTTCTAGTTTTGATTTTCAGAAATGCTAGTTTTCGTTGCAAGAAAGAACTGGAAAAGTTTAGGGTTTTTCTATCTCTTTTGCTGATTTTGTGATATAATTAACACGTATAAAAAAAGAAGGAGTCATATCTAATGGCAAAATTGACTGTTAAAGACGTTGAATTGAAAGGGAAAAAAGTTCTCGTTCGTGTTGACTTCAACGTACCTGTAAAAGATGGCGTGATTACCAACGACAACCGTATCACTGCAGCTCTTCCAACTATCAAGTACATCCTTGAACAAGGTGGACGTGCTATCCTCTTCTCTCACCTTGGCCGTGTAAAAGAAGAAGCAGACAAAGCTGGTAAATCACTTGCTCCTGTAGCTGCTGACTTGGCAGCTAAATTGGGTCAAGACGTTGCTTTCCTTCCAGGTGTCACTCGTGGTGCTGAATTGGAAGCGGCAATCAACGCTCTTGAAGATGGACAAGTTCTCTTGGTTGAAAACACTCGTTACGAAGATGTTGACGGTAAGAAAGAATCTAAAAACGATCCTGAACTTGGTAAATACTGGGCATCACTTGGAGATGGCATCTTCGTAAACGATGCATTCGGTACAGCTCACCGTGCACACGCATCTAACGTTGGTATCTCAGCGAACGTTGAAAAAGCAGTTGCTGGATTCCTTCTTGAAAACGAAATTGCCTACATCCAAGAAGCAGTTGAAGCTCCAGAACGTCCATTCGTGGCTATCCTTGGTGGTTCAAAAGTTTCAGACAAGATCGGTGTTATCGAAAACTTGCTTGAAAAAGCTGATAAAGTCCTTATCGGTGGTGGTATGACTTACACATTCTACAAAGCACAAGGTATCGAAATCGGTAACTCACTTGTAGAAGAAGACAAATTGGATGTTGCGAAAGCTCTTCTTGAAAAAGCAAACGGTAAATTGATCTTGCCAGTTGACTCAAAAGAAGCTAACGCATTTGCTGGTTACACTGAGGTGCGTGACACTGAAGGTGAAGCAGTTTCTGAAGGCTTCCTTGGTCTTGATATCGGTCCAAAATCTATCGCTAAATTTGACGAAGCTTTGACTGGTGCGAAAACAGTTGTATGGAACGGACCTATGGGTGTATTTGAAAACCCAGACTTCCAAGCTGGTACAATCGGTGTGATGGACGCTATCGTGAAACAACCAGGAGTTAAATCAATCATCGGTGGTGGTGACTCAGCTGCCGCAGCTATTAACCTTGGCCGTGCAGACAAATTCTCATGGATTAGTACGGGCGGAGGTGCTTCAATGGAACTTCTCGAAGGTAAAGTATTGCCAGGTTTGGCTGCACTTACAGAAAAATAATTTCAGCCCGTTAGTCTCTACAAAATCCTGATTTTGTAGAAAAAGGAACAAAACTGAAACGTTAACAAAAAGGTGGCTATGTCACCTTTTTGTGTTAGTGTAGGTATTTGTGACGCGGTGGTGGAGCATCAAAGGAACTTCTTGAAGGTAAAGTTCTTCCAGGACTTGCAGCCTTGACAGAAAAATAAGACTTTATAAACAAATCAAAGAAGAGAGGGATGAAAGTTCCTCTTTTCTTTTGCTTAAAATAAAAACGCTTCCTCTCAACTATTACTCATAAAAATCACCGATTTATGATAAAATGGAAATAGAAAGTTGAGATTATGAGTTATTTTAAAAAATATAAATTCGATAAATCCCAGTTCAAACTTGGTATGCGAACCTTTAAAACAGGTATTGCTGTTTTTCTAGTTCTCTTGATTTTTGGCTTTTTTGGCTGGAAAGGTCTTCAAATTGGTGCTTTGACAGCCGTTTTTAGCCTGAGGGAGAGTTTTGATAAGAGTGTCCATTTTGGGACTTCGCGTATTCTAGGAAATAGTATCGGTGGCCTCTATGCCCTGGTCTTCTTCCTATTAAATACCTTTTTCCATGAAGCCTTTTGGGTAACTTTAGTAGTTGTTCCAATCTGCACCATGTTAACCATTATGACAAATGTAGCTATGAATAATAAAGCAGGTGTAATTGGTGGTGTAGCGGCTATGTTAATCATTACCCTATCGATTCCGAGTGGCGAGACGATTTTGTACGTATTTGCGCGTGTATCAGAAACTTTCATGGGAGTTTTTGTCGCAATTCTCGTAAATTACGATATTGATCGTATTCGTCTCTTTTTAGAGAAAAAAGAAAAATAATGTTACATTTTATAACATTATCAATTGACGTTTGTCTTTTTTTAGACTATAATAGACAGAAAGAAGGAAATTGTAAATGAAGGAAAAAGAATTTCGCCGAAATATGGCTGTTTTTCCTATCGGCAGTGTTATGAAGTTGACCGATCTATCGGCGCGTCAGATTCGTTATTATGAAGATCAAGAGTTGATTAAGCCTGATCGAAACGAAGGGAACCGTCGCATGTATTCCTTGAATGACATGGATCGTCTGCTTGAAATCAAAGATTATATCTCTGAAGGTTATAATATCGCTGCCATTAAGAAAAAATATGCTGAACGTGAAGCGAAATCCAAGAAAGCGGTGAGTCAGACTGAGGTGCGTCGTGCGCTTCACAATGAACTCCTCCAACAGGGTCGCTTTGCTTCAGTACGGTCACCTTTTGGTCGCGGTTAGGCAACCGCAAGTAGTCATACATTAAGGAGAAAACTCATGCCAATCACAGCTGCAGATATTCGTCGTGAAGTCAAGGAAAAAAATGTTACCTTTATTCGTCTCATGTTCTCAGATATTTTGGGAACTATGAAAAACGTCGAAATTCCTGCTACAGATGAACAGTTAGATAAGGTCTTGTCAAATAAGGCTATGTTTGATGGATCTTCTATTGAAGGTTTTGTACGTATCAATGAGTCGGATATGTACTTGTACCCTGACTTGGATACATGGACAGTCTTCCCTTGGGGAGATGAAAATGGAAGTGTTGCAGGTTTGATCTGTGATGTCTATACAACAGAAGGTGAGCCATTTGCAGGAGACCCTCGTGGTAATTTGAAACGTGCTCTTTGTCACATGGAAGAAGTGGGATTCAAATCCTTCAATCTTGGGCCAGAGCCAGAATTCTTCCTATTTAAACTGGATGAAAATGGAGACCCAACACTTGAAGTGAATGACAAGGGTGGCTACTTTGATTTGGCGCCTACTGACCTTGCGGACAATACACGTCGTGAGATTGTCAATGTCTTGACCAAAATGGGATTTGAAGTAGAAGCGAGTCACCACGAGGTTGCGGTTGGACAACACGAGATTGACTTCAAGTACGATGAAGTCCTCCGTGCTTGTGATAAGATTCAAATCTTTAAACTCGTTGTTAAAACCATTGCTCGCAAACATGGCCTTTACGCAACCTTTATGGCTAAACCAAAATTTGGTATTGCCGGATCAGGTATGCACTGTAATATGTCCTTGTTTGATGCAGAAGGAAACAATGCCTTCTTTGATCCAAATGATCCAAAAGGAATGCAGTTGTCAGAAACGGCCTACCATTTCCTTGGTGGTTTGATCAAACATGCCTACAACTATACTGCCATCATGAACCCAACGGTTAACTCATACAAACGTTTGGTTCCAGGTTATGAAGCGCCTGTTTACATTGCTTGGGCTGGTCGTAACCGTTCGCCACTTGTGCGCGTACCTGCTTCACGTGGTATGGGAACTCGTCTTGAGTTGCGTTCAGTGGATCCGATGGCAAACCCTTACATCGCTATGGCTGTTCTTTTGGAAGTTGGTTTGCATGGTATTGAAAATAAAATCGAAGCACCAGCTCCTATCGAAGAAAATATCTACATCATGACAGCGGAAGAGCGTAAGGAAGCTGGTATTACAGACCTTCCATCAACTCTTCACAACGCTTTGAAAGCTCTGACAGAGGATGAGGTTGTCAGAGCGGCTCTTGGAGAACATATCTATACTAGTTTCCTTGAAGCCAAACGAATCGAATGGGCAAGTTATGCAACCTTCGTTTCACAATGGGAAATTGATAATTATTTAGACCTTTACTAATACTAATATAGAAGAAAGATTGCCTGAGGGTGGTCTTTTTTCTTGTGTTTTATATCGAGATGTGATATATTTTATATAACGAGGTGCGATATATCGAACTGAATAGGAGGTGGTTATAAATGGAATTAACGGATAAGATTCGTCGAGTTTATCTTCCGATGACGGAAACGGGTTTTTATATCTTGTTCTGTCTGCAAAAGGAAGGTCATGGTTATAGTGTTACGCAAAAGGTCAAGGAGATGACAGATTTGCAAGTTTCGATTAGTCCTGGAACTATGTATGGAACCTTGTCAAAGATGGAAAAGGATGGTTTGATTTCCTTTGTCCGCGAAGAGGAAAAACGGAAAATCTATCAGATTACAGACTTGGGACGCAAAGTCTTAGATATTGAATTGAAGCGTATTGAACGGCTCTATAGAAACAGTCGGGAGGAAGGATGATGGAAAAGAAAATTGTTTATCGAATTTTTACAATTGCGGATTATGAGAGGGAGGCTCTATACTTTAGAGAAATGCATGCTAAGGGCTGGAAACTTAGGAAAGTAAGCTATTCTATCTTATTGTTTGCAGTTAAGTATACCTTTGAAAAGTGTCACCCTGAGCAAGTGTCTTATCAGTTGGACTTTTACCCAATGGAAAAATCAGAGAGAGCTTCCTATTTACAACTGTTTAAAGACTGTGGCTGGGAGCATATTACAGACTTTAATAGTTTTTCCTATTTTAGAAAAGTACATTCTGAAATTGAATCGGATGCAGAGTTTGAAATTTATAATGACGCGGCCGGGAAGTTAGCTATGGTTAATCGCATTTTAAGACTGCGATTAGTACCTGTTTTACTTTTGCTAGCCATACATATACCATTCTTACTTAAGTTGCTCAATAAAAGTAATGCGTATGGTCTATGGAGTTTACTTGCGGTCGGGCTAGATATTTTCTTGTCTTTAATCCTTTTGTTAATAGTTGCCTATATTAGCTGGAAGTTATGGCATAAAAAGAAGGAATTATCAGATTTATGATAGGGTAGGTATGCTCAAAATTGGAGGGGAAGTCATGATAAATAAAAATCAATTTCGGATTTTCACCATTGTTGATTTGGACAAGGAAGAAGAATATTTACATGAGATGCATTTGAAGGGTTGGAAATATAGAACGAGTCGTTTTGGTTTGTTCTATTTTGACCAATGTCAACCAGACGATGTCATCTACCGTATCTATGATTCTAAATTTCTTAAAAAATATAAGCATGAACTGCAAGATTTTAGAAATAGAGGTTGGGAATTGATGGGAGCAGGTTCTTGTTCGATTCTTCGTAAATCGTCTTCTGATTTACTTCCGGAGGATCAAGTCTATATGAGTAAGGGGCTCAGATGGGAAGTTATGCGATCTAGACTTCGTTCATGTACAGCTACTTTCTTAGGTGGTTTAGTTGTTTGTATGAGTTTATTTAAAGAAGAACTTTCTATATCTTTCTTTATTATTTTTCTTTTATATGCTTTTCTGATTTCTTATCTAATCCATGGTTTTTTCAGACTTAAAAGGAAATACCAAGTAGATGGAAGGTAGGATTCTAGGTCTTCAGACTGATTTTTAGCACTCTTGATAAAAGAGTGCTAATTTTTTGAGTTTTTATCTTGACATTCTCTTTTAAGGGTGTATAATAGAATCATAAGTTAGCACTTGAGTGCATCGAGTGCTAATCGATCAGACAGAGAGGAGTGATGAGGTGGTTACAGAGCGTCAGCAGGATATTCTAAATCTGATTATTGACATCTTTACCAAAACGCACGAACCTGTCGGATCCAAAGCCTTGCAAGAGTCTATTAACTCTAGCAGTGCAACCATTCGTAATGACATGGCGGCTCTAGAAAAGCAAGGTTTGCTTGAGAAGGCTCATACTTCAAGTGGTAGGATGCCAAGTGTTGCTGGTTTTCAGTACTATGTGAAACACTCACTGGATTTTGATCGACTGGCTGAAAATGAGGTTTACGAGATTGTCAAAGCCTTTGATCAGGAATTTTTCAAATTGGAGGATATTCTGCAAGAGGCTGCTAATCTACTAACAGACTTGAGTGGCTGTACGGTAGTAGCACTGGATGTTGAGCCGAGCAGGCAACGTTTGACAGCCTTTGATATCGTTGTTTTGGGGCAACATACAGCCTTGGCGGTATTCACCCTAGACGAGTCTCGAACGGTTACCAGTCAGTTTCTGATTCCAAGGAACTTTTTGCAGGAGGATTTGCTGAAACTGAAGAGCATTATTCAGGAGCGTTTTCTCGGCCACACCGTTCTAGATATTCACTACAAGATTCGGACGGAGATTCCGCAGATTATCCAGCGTTACTTTACAACAACGGATAATGTTATCGATCTCTTTGAACACATTTTTAAGGAAATGTTCAACGAAAACATTGTGGTGGCGGGGAAGGTCAATCTCTTGAATTTTGCCAATCTGGCAGCCTATCAGTTCTTTGATCAACCGCAAAAGGTGGCTCTGGAGATTCGTGAGGGGTTGCGTGAAGATCAGATGCAAAACGTCCGTGTTGCAGACAGTCAAGAGTCCTGTCTAGCTGACCTAGCGGTGATTAGTAGCAAGTTCCTCATTCCTTATCGGGGAGTTGGAATTCTAGCCATTATCGGTCCTGTTAATCTGGATTACCAACAGCTAATCAACCAAGTCAACGTAGTCAACCGTGTTTTGACCATGAAGTTGACAGACTTTTACCGCTACCTCAGCAGTAATCATTACGAAGTACATTAAGATTGAAATCATTAAAGGAGGCGAAAATGGCCCAAGATACCCAAGATATAAAAAATGAAGAAGTAGAAGAAGTTCAAGAAGAGGAAGTTGTGGAAACGGTAGAAGAAACAATTCCTGAGAAGTCTGAATTGGACTTGGCGAATGAACGTGCAGATGAGTTCGAAAATAAATACCTTCGCGCTCATGCAGAAATGCAAAATATCCAACGCCGTGCCAATGAAGAGCGTCAAAACTTGCAACGTTATCGTAGCCAAGACTTGGCAAAAGCGATTCTCCCTTCTTTGGACAACCTTGAGCGTGCACTCGCAGTTGAAGGTTTGACAGATGATGTGAAGAAGGGCTTGGAAATGGTGCAAGAAAGCTTGATTCACGCTTTGAAAGAAGAAGGAATCGAAGAAATCGCAGCTGATGGCGAATTTGACCATAACTATCATATGGCCATCCAAACTCTCCCAGCAGACGATGAACACCCAGCAGATACCATCGCTCAAGTTTTCCAAAAAGGCTACAAACTCCATGACCGAATCCTACGCCCAGCAATGGTAGTGGTGTACAACTAAGATACAAAGCCCGTAAAAAGCTCACAGTAAAAATAGGAGATTGACGAAGTGTTCGATGAACACAAGGAAATCTATCTTTTTTACCCAGAGCTTAGGGCGTGTTCGATTAGGCAATTCTGACGGTAGCTAAAGCAACTCGTCAGAAAACGGCAATCGCTATGGCGTTTGCCTAGCCTCCTTACTAACTCGTCGTCGAAATAAAATCGATTTCGACTCCTAGTGTCGCAATTTACATAATAGAAAACTTGTCCGAAACGACAATAAACTATGAAAGAAAGATAAAATATATTTGGCTTTGCAATAGTGAGCGAAGCGAACCAAAGACGATACTCTTCGCCGTGGCGCTATTTGCGCAAACTTTGAGACCTTAGGCTCAAAGTTTAGTCAAAGAGATTGACGAAGTCAAGCTCTGACGGCGCCGCCACTTAAGAAGAGTATCAAAAAGAAAATAGAATATAAAATTTAAGGAGAAAAACACATGTCTAAAATTATCGGTATTGACTTAGGTACAACAAACTCAGCAGTTGCAGTTCTTGAAGGAACTGAAAGCAAAATCATCGCAAACCCAGAAGGAAACCGCACAACTCCATCTGTAGTATCATTTAAAAACGGCGAAATCATCGTTGGTGATGCTGCAAAACGTCAAGCAGTTACAAATCCAGATACAGTTATCTCTATCAAGTCTAAAATGGGAACTTCTGAAAAAGTTTCTGCTAACGGAAAAGAATACACTCCACAAGAAATCTCAGCTATGATTCTTCAATACTTGAAAGGTTATGCTGAAGACTACCTTGGTGAAAAAGTGACTAAAGCAGTTATCACAGTTCCAGCTTACTTCAACGATGCTCAACGTCAAGCAACAAAAGACGCTGGTAAAATCGCTGGTCTTGAAGTAGAACGTATCGTTAACGAACCAACAGCAGCAGCCCTTGCTTACGGTTTGGACAAGACTGACAAAGAAGAAAAAATCTTGGTATTTGACCTTGGTGGTGGTACATTCGACGTATCTATCCTTGAATTGGGTGACGGTGTCTTCGACGTATTGTCAACTGCAGGGGACAACAAACTTGGTGGTGACGACTTTGACCAAAAAATCATCGACCACTTGGTAGCAGAATTCAAGAAAGAAAACGGTATTGACTTATCTACTGACAAGATGGCAATGCAACGTTTGAAAGATGCAGCTGAAAAAGCGAAGAAAGACCTTTCTGGTGTAACTTCAACTCAAATCAGCTTGCCATTTATCACTGCAGGTGAGGCTGGACCTCTTCACTTGGAAATGACTTTGACTCGTGCTAAATTTGACGATTTGACTCGTGACCTTGTAGAACGTACAAAAGTTCCAGTTCGTCAAGCTCTTTCAGATGCAGGTTTGAGCTTGTCAGAAATCGACGAAGTTATCCTTGTTGGTGGTTCAACTCGTATCCCAGCCGTTGTTGAAGCTGTTAAAGCTGAAACTGGTAAAGAACCAAACAAATCAGTAAACCCTGATGAAGTAGTTGCTATGGGTGCGGCTATCCAAGGTGGTGTGATTACTGGTGATGTCAAAGACGTTGTCCTTCTTGACGTAACACCATTGTCACTTGGTATCGAAACAATGGGTGGTGTCTTCACAAAACTCATCGACCGCAACACTACTATTCCAACATCTAAATCACAAGTCTTCTCAACTGCAGCAGACAACCAACCAGCCGTTGATATCCACGTTCTTCAAGGTGAACGCCCAATGGCGGCAGATAACAAGACTCTTGGACGTTTCCAATTGACAGATATCCCAGCTGCACCTCGTGGAATTCCTCAAATCGAAGTAACATTTGACATCGACAAGAACGGTATCGTATCTGTTAAGGCCAAAGACCTTGGAACTCAAAAAGAACAAACAATTGTGATCCAATCTAACTCAGGTTTGACTGACGAAGAAATCGACCGCATGATGAAAGATGCAGAAGCTAACGCTGAAGCAGATAAGAAACGTAAAGAAGAAGTTGATCTTCGTAACGAAGTAGATCAAGCTATCTTCGCAACTGAAAAGACTATCAAGGAAACTGAAGGAAAAGGCTTCGATGCAGAACGTGATGCTGCCCAAGCTGCTCTCGATGACCTTAAGAAAGCTCAAGAAGATAACAACTTGGACGAAATGAAAGCAAAACTTGAAGCGTTGAACGAAAAAGCTCAAGGACTTGCTGTTAAACTTTACGAACAAGCCGCAGCAGCCCAACAAGCTCAAGCAGGAGCAGAAGGTGCACAAGCAACAGGAAACGCAGGCGATGACGTCGTAGACGGAGAGTTTACTGAAAAATAAGATGCAAAGCCCGTTAAAACCTCACAGTGAAAATAGGAAATCTGACGCAGAAACTTTGGTTTCTAGAAAGATTTATCTTTTTCACCAAGAGGTTAGGGAGTGCTCGATTTAGCATTACTAGTTTGATTTTTAAAACTCGAACGTCGTAATGATAGGAAGAAATCCAGAGGTTGCAACCCAGCCTCTGTTTTTCGATAAAATAGAGGATGTTGCGTATGAAAAAAGTACTTTGTGTCATTTATCCTAATTTTTCTCTTTATGAGATAGCCTCTTTAACAAGTACTTTAGCTCTGTCTTTTGATATCACGATTGATTATGTAGCTTCAGATCATTTGATGGTGGTCTCTGAGGATGGTTTGCCCTGTCAACCGACGAAAACATTGGATCAAATCCGTATAGAAGATTATTCTTGTGTGATTTTGCCAGGAATGGTAAATATAGGTCCTGCTCTACAAGATGAGAAATTGATCTCGTTTTTGAGAAGTCTTAATGAGCAAGATATCCTAATTGCAGCTATTTCTTCAGCGCCTCTTTTATTGGCGAAAGCAGGTTTGTTGAACGAGACGAAATTTACAGGTGGAATTTGGCAAAACTTCTTTGACTATTTTGAATTTCTTCCACGTGAGAATTTTCAACCGAAAGTTCTTGTGCAAGATAAACAAATTATTACGGCAATTGGTTTTGCACATCAAGAGTTTGCAAGAAAAGTGATTCTAAGTTTAGGGTTGGCAAAGAATACGCACAACTATTTTAAAGAAAAAAACGAGTACGCTGAAGAGGATTTGTTATTTACTCTATCAGACGAAGAGTTTGATCAAGTGAAGCGAAGTATAGAAAACAGCTTCTAAAGATTTACATGAAAATTATAGAAAGGAACAAGGATGTTCAGAAAATTGAACACGGGTTCCCAAATTTCTTACTCAATATAAAAGAAAGGAATTGAACCCGACCTAAATTCTCGGAAAAAAGATAAATCTGCCTAGGAGCATTGCTCCGGCGTCAGATTTCCTATTTTTCAGTCGAATTTTACGGTCTTGGTATCTTGTATGAACAATACTGAATTTTATGATCGTCTGGGGGTGTCAAAAAACGCTTCAGCAGACGAGATCAAAAAGGCTTATCGTAAGCTTTCTAAAAAATATCACCCAGATATCAACAAGGAGCCTGGTGCTGAGGAAAAGTACAAGGAAGTTCAAGAAGCCTATGAGACTTTGAGTGACGACCAAAAACGGGCTGCCTATGACCAATACGGTGCTGCAGGTGCCAACGGTGGTTTTGGTGGAGCTGGTGGTTTCGGCGGTTTCGATGGGGCAGGAGGCTTCGGTGGTTTTGAAGATATCTTCTCAAGTTTCTTCGGCGGAGGCGGTGCTTCGCGCAATCCAAACGCTCCTCGCCAAGGGGATGACCTCCAGTATCGTGTGAACTTGACCTTTGAAGAAGCTATTTTTGGAGCTGAAAAAGAGGTTAAGTACAATCGTGAAGCAAGCTGTAGTACATGTAATGGTTCAGGTGCTAAGCCAGGAACAAGTCCAGTCACTTGTGGACGCTGTCATGGTGCTGGTGTCATTAACGTCGATACGCAGACTCCTCTTGGTATGATGCGTCGTCAAGTAACCTGTGATGTCTGTCACGGTCGCGGAAAAGAAATCAAAGATCCATGTACAACCTGTCACGGAACAGGTCATGAAAAACAAGCCCATAGCGTACATGTGAAAATCCCTGCTGGTGTAGAAACAGGTCAACAAATTCGCCTAGCTGGTCAAGGTGAAGCAGGATTTAACGGTGGACCTTATGGTGACTTGTACGTGGTAGTTTCTGTGGAAGCCAGCGATAAGTTTGAACGTGAAGGAACGACTATCTTCTACAGTCTCAACCTCAACTTTGTCCAAGCAGCTCTTGGTGATACAGTTGATATCCCAACTGTTCACGGTGATGTTGAATTGGTTATCCCAGAGGGAACTCAGACTGGTAAGAAATTCCGCCTACGTGGCAAAGGAGCTCCGAGCCTTCGTGGCGGTGCGGTTGGTGACCAATACGTTACTGTCAATGTTGTAACACCGACAGGCTTGAATGACCGCCAAAAAGCAGCCTTGAAAGAATTCGCAGCTGCAGGTGATTTAAAAGTCAATCCAAAGAAAAAGGGCTTCTTTGACCATATTAAAGATGCCTTTGAAGGAGAATAACACAAAAAGAGCCGTTGGGCTCTTTTTACTTTATTCTTTGTAATGTTAGCATTGGAACAATCACTCATCGGCTGATTTTCTATCAGACCTTTGCTTGAGCAAGCCAGCTGCATCCATATCTTGGATGAGTTGCTTGATTTCCGCTTCTTTACCAGGCTTAATGGTAACGGTATCAATATGGTTGATTGCAGAGTTATCCTGAATATCCACTAAAGTCAAGGCTTTTTCATAGAATGCAATTCCCTTTTTTAGACTTTCCTGATCCTTCCAATATAGAACTGAGTAATCAGGATTTGGTTTCTTTCCGATTTCTTGTAAATAATTCCTACTTTCCTTCTTTAAAAATTGCAATAAACCATGATTGAACAAGTTATCCCCTACTTTATAGTAGGAGATATCTCCAGTCTGTAGGACATAGACTTCGAGTTGGTTTTTGGTGAGATTTGGACTTTCTTTTAAGACGGGATGGCTATTGATGACCTCATCTGAGAAAGTAACATAAAAATTTAAGCCCCCACCCTCGTATTTATATCTTCCATTTGATTTTACTTTCTTAGGAGGCATGTCAAGGGAGGTAAAGATTTGTTTGAGGGCGTTATTTCCCTTGTGAATGTCAATCGGTGAGGCTCTGAAGGCAAAAAACAGTACTAGAAATGCTAGGACCGCAAGAAGGCTAAGGCAACCACAAGGGATTAGGATGATCTGTGCCAGAATTTTAAAAAACTGTTTCATTTTCATTCCTCTTTTTTGTTTGACCCTGACAACCTAAAATAGATTTAAGGAAAGTTCATGGCTCTTTTTACTTATCTTCGATTTCCTGTGTTTCTTTTATCACAGCTAGTCTAGTCTGGATATCTTTTTCCAAGACCTTAAACTTGTAAGTCAGGTCTTCTTGGTATTCCTTGATGAGTTCTTTTTGCTGGTCAATGATTTGTAGGCTGTTTTGGATAATATCTACATCATCCTTGATAGCTTGAACGCGGTCAGTGGTATTCAAGACTTCATCTGTGATGGTTTGGCGATTTTTTGTGACCAGATAACTTCCGGCTGCAGCTCCTGCAAATAGCAGTAGATTGGATAATTTCATGGCAACTCCTTAGGCGTTTTTGATGGTTTCAGCGACTTGAGCAAGTTTGTCAAAGTCTGGTTCGTGGGCGATAAAATCAATCTTGAGGTCATCGTCCGCACTGTAGCGAGGTACGAGGTGAACGTGGGTATGAAAGACGGTTTGCCCTGCGATTTCTTCACAGTTAGCAATGATATTCATACCAGCAGCCTTGGTAGCTTTCATGACTTTTTGAGCTACTTTTGGTACTTGGGCAAAGAGTTGGCTAGCGCTAGTAGCGTCCATCTCCAAAAGATTGCGATAGTGTTCCTTTGGCACGACTAAGGTGTGTCCTGGTGTCACTTGAGAGATATCAAGAAAGGCAAGAACCTGCTCATCTTCATATACTTTTGAAGCAGGAATTTCCCCTGCAATGATTTTACAAAAAATGCAATCTGACATAAAATCTACCTCTACTGTATTGAATTTTGATATAATATAGCTACATTATACCAGATTTGGAGAAAATATGTTAGAAATTAAAAACCTGACAGGTGGCTATGTTCATGTCCCTGTCTTGAAAGATGTGTCCTTTACTGTTGAAAGTGGGCAGTTAGTTGGTTTGATTGGTCTCAATGGCGCTGGGAAATCAACGACAATTAATGAAATTATCGGTCTGTTGACACCTTATAGCGGTTCTATCAATATCAATGGTCTGACCCTGCAAGAAGATGCAACGAGCTACCGCAAGCAGATTGGCTACATTCCTGAGACGCCTAGCCTGTATGAGGAATTGACCCTTAGAGAGCATATCGAAACGGTTGCCATGGCTTATGGTATTGAGCAGAAAGTGGCTTTTGAGAGAGTGGAGCCTTTGTTAAAAATGTTCCGTCTGGATCAGAAATTAGATTGGTTCCCTGTTCATTTTTCAAAAGGGATGAAGCAGAAAGTCATGATTATTTGTGCTTTTGTGGTGGATCCGAGTCTTTTCATCGTGGATGAGCCCTTCCTTGGTCTTGATCCGCTGGCTATTGCTGACTTGATTCAGCTTTTGGAAGTGGAAAAGCAAAAGGGTAAGTCTATTCTCATGAGTACTCACGTGCTGGATTCGGCGGAGAAGATGTGTGATGCCTTTGTCATTCTTCACAAGGGTGAGGTGCGTGCCAAGGGAAATCTCCTGCAACTGCGCGAAGCCTTTGATATGCCTGAGGCTAGTTTGAATGATATTTACTTGGCTCTGACCAAAGAGGAGGAGCTATGAAAGACTTGTTTTTAAGGAGAAAGCAGGCTTTTCGTAAGGAGTGTGTCGGTTATCTGCGCTATGTTCTCAATGACCACTTTGTCTTGTTCCTGCTTGTTCTGCTGGGCTTTCTAGCCTACCAGTACAGTCAACTCTTACAAGATTTTCCTGAAAATCATTGGCCTATCCTTTTATTTGTAGGAATTACCTCTGTTTTACTTTTGCTTTGGGGAGGAATTGCCACCTATATGGAGGCTCCAGACAAGCTCTTTCTCTTAGTTGGAGAAGAGGAAATCAAATTCCATCTCAAGCGTCAAACTGGCATTTCTCTAGCCTTTTGGCTCTTTGTCCAGACCCTTTTCTTGCTGTTATTTGCGCCTTTATTTTTGGCAATGGGTTATGGCTTGCCAGTTTTTCTGGTCTATGTGCTTTTATTGGGGGTAGGAAAATATTTCCTCTTTCGTCAAAAGGCCAGCAAATTTTTTACGGAAACTGGACTGGACTGGGACTATGTCATTTCCCAAGAAAGCAAGCGTAAGCAAGTCTTGCTTCGTTTCTTTGCTCTCTTTACGCAGGTCAAGGGAATTTCAAACAGCGTCAAGCGTCGTGCCTATCTGGACTTTATCCTAAAGGCTGTTCAGAAGGTGCCTGGAAAGATTTGGCAAAATCTCTATCTGCGTTCTTATCTACGAAATGGAGATCTCTTTGCCCTCAGTCTCCGTCTGCTCTTACTTTCCTTGCTGGCGCAGGTCTTTATCGAGCAAGCTTGGATTGCGACAGCAGTGGTGGTTCTCTTTAACTACCTCTTGCTCTTCCAGTTGCTGGCCCTCTATCATGCCTTTGACTACCAGTATCTGACCCAACTCTTTCCACTGGACAAGGGGCAAAAGGAAAAAGGCTTGCAGGCTGTAGTCCGAGGATTGACCAGTTTTGTTTTACTTGTGGAATTAGTTGTCGGCCTAGTGACCTTCCAAGAAAAACTAGCCCTTCTAGCCTTGCTGGGTGCAGGTTTGGTTTTACTAGTCTTGTACTTACCTTATCAGGTAAAACGTCAGATGCAGGACTAACATTGCTTATATGAAACAAAAAAGAAGTTGAGTTCAGTTTGTCTCAACTTCTTTTATTTTCTACAAGATAATGGTTGGCCCGTAGAGGTTCAACTTGGTCTTGACTTGGTCAAAGTGGAAGCGGTCATAGGCCCGCCAAGCGGCGCGAGTAGGAGCATCTGGATCAAGAGCGCTGAGTCCCATGAGAAGACTGGAAGTCTGGTAAAATTTTTCCAGTTCAATCAAGACTCGATTATCCACTGTCTCAGCCTTGGCTAAAAAACCAAGAATAGAGTTTAATTGCTCCTGAAAGCGGACATCGTCAGCTGTTGCCTGTTTGCATGCTTGGTAGGCTTGGTTTAAGTCAGTAATCAAAGTCTGAGCTCTTTTGATAGGGTCTGTATCTGTCATGAGAATTCCTCCTTTAATCTGGGTGCCAGTCTTGTTTCTAGCAACTGTGTTTTGATACTGTCAGTCTACCACTTTTATCTCCTTTTTCACCATCAAATCTTTAATTGTCCTTGAAATTTCCTGAATGGTACTGTTAAGATTTTATGATAAAATAGTTGTAAGATTATCATGCTTATTTGAGGAACAAGATACCCTTCAGGAGCGTTAAAGGCCTGTTTAGGATTTGGTGGACTTGTATCATAGTATTTTTGCTATTCTCTTTTTAGGAAGAAATCGAAACAAGGAGAGTAAGAAGATGAGAATATTTGTTTTAGAAGATGATTTTTCCCAACAGACTAGGATTGAAACGACGATTGAGAAACTTTTGAAGGAACATCATATCACTCCCAGCTCTTTTGCGGTCTTTGGTAAGCCAGATCAACTGCTGGCAGAGGTGCATGAGAAGGGGGTCCATCAGCTATTCTTTTTGGACATTGAGATTCGAAATGAGGAGATGAAGGGGCTGGAAGTGGCTAGAAAGATTCGGGATCGGGATCCTTATGCTCTCATCGTCTTTGTGACGACTCACTCAGAGTTTATGCCCCTGTCTTTTCGTTACCAAGTGTCTGCTCTGGACTACATTGATAAGGCCTTGTCAGCAGAGGAGTTTGAATCTCGGATCGAGACAGCCCTCCTTTATGCCAATAGTCAAGATAGTAAAAGTCTGGCGGAAGATTGTTTTTACTTTAAATCAAAATTTGCCCAATTCCAGTATCCTTTTAAAGAGGTTTATTACCTTGAAACGTCGCCCAGAGCCCATCGTGTTATTCTCTATACCAAGACAGACAGGCTGGAATTTACAGCGAGTTTAGAGGAGGTTTTCAAGCAGGAGCCTCGTCTCTTGCAGTGCCACCGCTCTTTTCTCATCAATCCTGCCAATGTAGTTCGTTTGGATAAGAAAGAAAAACTTCTTTTCTTTCCCAATGGGGGAAGCTGTCTAATCGCGCGTTATAAGGTCAGGGAAGTATCTGAAGCTATCAATAACTTGCATTGAGCTAGGAGAGTTTATGAATATTGCTTGGTTATTATTGTATACGCTTATTACTAATGGGCTAAAAATTGTTATTTTCTTTAAGGTAGATGGAATTGGTCTCAATTTTGAGAGAATTTTTAAGGCCTTTCTTTTTAAGCTACTTTTGGCAGTTGTTTTTGTAATGATTAGCTATATAGTAGGAAATGATTATCTATCTTATTTTATGGAACCCTTGTACGGTATAGGTTTGTCTTTCTTACTGTTAAGAGGGCTTCCTAAAAAACTCCTCTTCTTTTATGGTCTCTTTCCAATGATATTGGTGAATCTCTTTTATAGAGGGGTCTCCTATTTTGTGCTTCCATTTTGGGGACAAGAAATTGTAGATAAAGGTAGCAATCCTATCTTTTTATTGATGACGATATTCGTTTGCTTCATAGTTTTAGTCTTTTTGAAATGGTTGGACTATGATTTCACTAACTTGAGAAAGGAGATTCTCGATAAAGGTTTTCAAAAGTCCCTGACCACGATTAACTGGATAATGGGGGCTTATTATCTAGTGATGCAAAGTCTGTCTTTCTTTGAATATGAACAAGGTATTCAATCAACGACTGTTCGCCATCTGATTCTAGTGTTTTACTTGCTCTTTTTTATGGGGATTATCAAGAAACTGGATACCTATTTGAAGGACAAACTCCATGAGAGATTGGACCAAGAGCAGGCCTTGCGCTACAGAGATATGGAGCGATATAGTCGGCATATAGAGGAACTTTACAAGGAAGTCCGGAGCTTTCGCCATGACTACACTAACCTCTTAACCAGCTTACGTCTGGGCATTGAAGAGGAGGATATGGAGCAGATAAAAGAGGTCTATGACTCGGTCTTAAAGGATTCTAGTGAAAAATTGCAGGACAATAAATATGACCTGGGCAGATTGGTGAATGTTCGAGACCGTGCCCTCAAAAGTCTTCTAGCAGGGAAATTTCTAAAAGCCAGAGATAAGAAGATTGTCTTTAATGTCGAAGTTCCTGAGGAGATTCAGGTAGAGGGGATGAGCTTGCTTGATTTTCTAACCATTGTGTCTATCCTTTGTGACAATGCTATTGAAGCTAGTGTAGAAGCCTGTCAACCTCATGTTTCAATCGCCTTTTTAAAAAATGGGGCACAGGAGACCTTTATCATCGAAAATTCCATCAAAGAAGAGGGCATCGATATTTCTGAAATCTTCTCCTTTGGAGCAAGTTCTAAAGGGGAGGAGAGAGGAGTTGGTCTCTATACCGTCATGAAAATTGTGGAAAGCCATCCTAATACCAGTCTAAATACCACCTGTCAAAATCAAGTCTTTCGTCAGGTTTTAACGATTCACTCGATGTCGGTTGATGATTAGAAGACTTGTGGAAAGAAGTACTGCCTGCAGTCATCGATTAAAATACTATAGTATATGAGGTGTTCTATATGAATAAGAAATCCTTTTTTATCATCTGTTCTACGTTGATTATAGCATCGAATCTTCTCATGATTTCCGTGGTGAACAAGGGAGAAGAAACAGGGAGCAATCTGTTTGTGATTGCTATAGCCTGTGTTATGTTACCATCCTTTTTATATGCGGTTGAGAACCGAATGGCTTCTTTAATTCGGACAGGGGCAGTAGCTTTACTCTTATTGACAGTATTGTCTTTAGTCCGTCTTGTCAACAGAATAGAGAGGACGCCTGAAATCCTCAACATTATCATTACCCTCCTGGTTTTGGCAGGTGGGACAGCCTGTATCCTGGTTGCGATTATGAGAATATATGAGAACAGACGGAAGTAAGGCTGAATAGCTTTCTATTTTGTATTTTCACATTGTTAAGTTTCCATAGGGCAAGTATGTTTTTCATGCTTGCTTTTTAAATTTTTTACAATTCAAGATGTTTTGATGACCATTTGTGATTTGGATGGAAAATTTTAAAAAATAGTAGTATACTAACCGTATTAAGGTTGTAATAAGACGGAAGTAAAAAGAGGTATTCCTCGTGAATGCAAAAACAATGTTACAATTGGCTATTGTGGTTGCTTAAAGGCTTGAGCTTGTATGTAGAGGAGCTGTACTTGGAGGTAGTTATGGATTTCAAAAGTTTTCTTATTGTTTTTGTTGTTGGTATGTTTGTTTCTTTTATTACTTCTTTAATTAGGGAAAAATTTTTAAAATCTCCAAAGAAGAATAAAGATAGATCTAATTAGATAAAAAGATTTTTTATCGCTAGTTTAATCTACAGGGGAGTTTCTTTAATATTGTTTCGCCTGTCAAAATGATATGTGATAGTAGGATAAAAAATCTGCAATTAAGTTGGTATCAATACGGTGTAAAGAGCAAGTATGTTTTTCATGCTTGCTTTTTTAATTTTTTACAATTCAAGATGTTTTGATGACCATTTATGATTTGAGTGATCCAAGGATAAAATGAGTGCTATACTAGCAGTGTAAAGGTTCTAGCTCAACTAAGATAAAGCACACGTTTAGGAGGAAATCTTATGACGAAAAAAATACTTGTCATTTTTATCTTGTATCTAATCATGTCCATCTTTCTATATCCGCTTAGGGAAAGTAATTGGTATCAGCTATTTTATACCATAGCCTATATGATCGCGGTTGTGATCTATTTTGCTTTAACTAAAAAGAAAGGAGAAAAGAAATGAAAACTTTTCTTGCTAAAAAACGGAACATCTTCCTTGCGAGATTGTTCTTAGGTCAGTTGCCCTTACTTGTCTCTACTTATCTATTTCTATCACGTCAGTTTTTAAATTTTTCCTTGGTTTTCCAATTTCTTTTAGTGGTGATTAACTTGGCATCTATTTTGGTTACTGTTTACCTCACTAGGGAAATGAGGATAAGAGAATTTGAAGATGATGATTTGGTTAGTCCTAGAACCAATCAACTTATGTATATCGGCTTGACAGGTTTTATGTCTATTATTTGTTTGTATAGAGGTATCACAGCGGGAGAATCCTATCAACAATTAATTGCCTATATTGGCGCTATTCTCTGCTTTATCATCATGCTTCTGCTCATTTGGGGCTTGAAGTATTATAAAAAGTAGGGAAGAACTTGCGGCTAGTCTATAGTCTGATAAGAGGAGGTCATCATGTATAAACACTTATTTTTCCTAGATTCCAAAACTTTAGACCGGTTGACGCCCTATATTCTGGTCTTGGCTTCTGACACCATTGCCTTTAATGTTTTTGTGCTAACCTTTGTATCTGCGGTGGTCTTTAATTCCCTAAATTCCATGCTAGCTTTAATGGCTATATTCTTAGGGGCTGGCTATGTGGTCGGATTTTGGTTACTCAAATGGTTTGTTTTGGAAAGGTTAGAGCTTAAGGATGACGTGTAGGGAAGTCTGTTTGTTGAGGAGGATAGTTTTATGGCCATTTTCAATAAATGTCATGCCTTGTTTTTGGGATTTTTAGTCTTTGCAATCGTTGGTGCAGCGGGATATTCCGTCAATCAAGGAGATTATTTTCAACACCAGTACACATTCATTGCTGTAAAGAGTCTCTTGCTTTTCCTTAGTTTTGGCTATGCGAAATGGTTTGACATGATTTCTTTTGGGGTTTTAAGCAAGAAACAACTCTTGCTGTTCATTGGAATCTTTCTTCTCACTGTGCTGGTAAGTATTAGCTATCATGCCTTTTTCTCAGTTGTTTCTGGTGCTTCGGCTCAACATCTTGAGGAAGCTAGTAAGGGACTTTCGATTTCCTTTATTGTAAGTGCCACAGTTTTGGCACCTATCCAGGAGGAACTCCTATTTAGAGGACTTCTTCAAGGTGCGGTTTTTGACAATTCTTGGTTAGGGCTTGTACTGACTTCCTCTCTCTTTTCTTTTATGCATGAACCTTATGATATCCCTTCGTTTTTCTATTATCTAATCGGGGGCTTGTTGCTGGGCTTTGCTTATAAAAAGAGCCAAAATTTGTGGGTTTCTACTCTAGTCCATATGTTTTACAACAGTTTGCCACTCTTATATTATTTATAAAAATCATGAAAAGGTAAGTAGGAGATGGTGCTTACCTTTTTCAAGTTATAATGATAGCCTGAGCCGATTGAGATGCTTTTCTTTGAGAATCGGGTGTGGACCGGTTGACGAATAGGCCAAAAACTAGTAGAATAGTAAGGAAAATTTATACGGAGGAAAGAAATGGATTTGGGTGATAATGAGCTAACACTGACTCCCATACCTGGGAAAAGTGGCAAGGCTTATATGGGTAGCTATCCTGATGGAAAGCGCATCTTTGTAAAAATGAACACCTCTCCAATCCTACCTGGTCTAGCTAGAGAACAAATTGCTCCACAATTATTATGGAGTCGCCGTTTGGCAGATGGACGTGATATGTGTGCTCAAGAATGGTTGACAGGCAAGATATTGACCCCCTATGATATGAATCGTAAACAAATTGTCAATATCTTAACCCGTCTTCATCGCTCACGTCCGTTGATGACACAGTTGAGTCGTTTGGGCTATGCCATGGAAACACCTGTAGATTTACTACAGTCTTGGCAAGAAACGGCTCCAGATGCTTTGCGTAAAAATCATTTTATCAGTGAAGTGATGGCTGATTTACGTCAGACTATTCCAGGATTTAGAGAGGACTATGCGACCATTGTCCATGGAGATGTACGACATAGTAATTGGATTGAGACAGACAGTGGCTTGATTTATTTGGTAGATTGGGATTCGGTTCGCTTGACCGATCGCATGTTTGATGTGGCCCATATGCTCTGCCATTATATTCCAGAACATCAGTGGAAGGAATGGTTGACCTACTACGGTTACAAGTACAATCAAACGGTATTAAATAAATTATATTGGTACGGTCAATTGTCTTATTTGAGCCAGATTTCCAAGTATTATATGAACCAAGATTTAGAAAATGTCAATCGGGAGATTCATGGCTTGCGTCACTTCCGAGACAAGTATGGAAAGAGAAGATGAGAGTTAGAAATCGTAAAGGGGCGACAGAATTACTAGAGGCAAATCCCCAGTATGTGGTCCTCAATCCCTTAGAAGCCAAGGGAAAATGGCGGGACTTGTTTGGCAATGATAATCCCATTCATGTGGAAGTTGGAAGTGGAAAGGGTGCCTTTGTTTCAGGTATGGCCAAGCAAAACCCTGATATCAACTATATCGGGATTGATATTCAAAAGTCTGTTTTGAGCTACGCTTTGGACAAGGTGCTTGAAGTTGGAGTGCCTAACATCAAGCTCTTGTGGGTAGATGGTTCTGACTTGACTGACTACTTTGAAGACGGTGAGATTGATCGCTTGTATCTGAATTTTTCAGATCCATGGCCTAAAAAACGCCATGAAAAGCGTCGTTTGACCTACAAGACCTTCTTGGATACCTTCAAACGTATCTTGCCTGAAAATGGAGAAATTCATTTCAAGACGGATAACCGTGGCTTGTTTGAGTACAGCCTAGTGAGCTTTTCTCAGTATGGCATGAAGCTCAATGGTGTCTGGCTTGATTTACATGCCAGTGATTTTGAAGGCAATGTCATGACAGAATACGAGCAAAAATTCTCCAATAAGGGGCAAGTTATCTACCGAGTTGAGGCAGAATTTTAAGAAATAGCCTGAAATCAGGCTGTATAAGTGCTTTTGCTTTACATAAGTTGGCAAACGTGCTATACTAAGAGTAAGAATATGAGAAAGTGAGGCGGGGAAATATCTTCGCCTCTTGCTTATGAGGAGGTGGACGCAATCGCAACAATCGTAGAATTAGTCAGAGAAGTTGTAGAACCTGTCATCCAAGCGCCTTTCGAACTCGTGGATATCGAGTATGGAAAGATTGGCAGTGACATGATTCTCAGTATTTTTGTAGATAAACCTGAAGGAATTACCTTGAACGACACGGCAGACTTGACAGAAATTATCAGTCCTGTCCTAGACACCATCAAGCCAGATCCCTTCCCAGAACAATATTTCCTAGAAATCACCAGTCCAGGCTTGGAACGTCCTTTGAAAACCAAGGATGCCGTCGCTGGAGCTGTTGGGAAATACATCCATGTCGGGCTCTACCAAGCCATCGATAAGCAAAAGGTCTTTGAAGGAACCTTGTTGGCCTTCGAAGAGGACGAGTTGACCATGGAATATATGGACAAGACGCGTAAGAAAACTGTCCAAATTCCATACAGTTTAGTATCAAAAGCACGTTTAGCAGTTAAATTATAGAAAAAGAAAGGATAGCTTTTGAGGATTCAAAAGTGAAGAAAACATGAGTAAAGAAATGCTAGAGGCCTTCCGCATTTTGGAAGAAGACAAGGGAATCAAAAAAGAAGATATCATCGACGCAGTAGTAGAGTCGCTTCGTTCCGCTTATCGCAGACGCTATGGTCAATCAGACAGCGTAGCTATTGACTTCAACGAAAAAACAGGTGACTTTACCGTTTATACTGTCCGTGAAGTGGTTGATGAAGTATTTGATAGCCGTTTGGAAATCAGCTTGAAAGATGCTCTTGCCATTAATTCAGCCTATGAACTTGGTGACAAAATCAAGTTTGAAGAAGCACCTGCTGAGTTTGGTCGTGTAGCAGCTCAATCTGCCAAACAAACCATCATGGAAAAAATGCGCAAGCAAACACGTGCCATCACTTACAATACTTACAAAGAACATGAGCAAGAAATCATGTCTGGTACAGTAGAACGCTTTGACAACCGCTTTATCTATGTCAACCTCGGTAGCATCGAAGCCCAATTGTCAAAACAAGACCAAATTCCTGGAGAAGTTTTTGCTTCTCATGATCGTATTGAAGTTTATGTCTACAAGGTTGAAGACAACCCTCGCGGTGTCAACGTCTTTGTTAGCCGTAGCCATCCAGAAATGATCAAACGTTTGATGGAGCAAGAAATTCCTGAAGTTTATGATGGAACTGTTGAAATCATGAGCGTGGCTCGTGAAGCTGGTGACCGTACTAAGGTTGCCGTTCGTAGCCATAATCCAAACGTGGACGCTATCGGAACAATCGTTGGACGTGGTGGAGCTAACATCAAGAAAATCACTAGCAAATTCCACCCAGCTCGCTACGATGCCAAGAGCGACCGTATGGTGCCAATCGAAGAAAATATCGACGTTATCGAGTGGGTAGCAGATCCAGCTGAATTTATCTACAATGCCATCGCTCCTGCTGAAGTTGACCAAGTTATCTTTGATGAAAACGACAGCAAACGTGCCTTGGTGGTTGTTCCAGATAACAAGCTTTCTCTTGCTATCGGTCGTCGTGGGCAAAACGTTCGCTTGGCAGCTCACTTGACTGGTTACCGTATCGATATCAAGTCTGCTAGCGAATTTGAAGCCATGGAAGAAGCTGGTTCGGTAGATTTGGAAGCAGAAAACGATACTGTAGAAGAATAAAAGCTGCTAGAGGAGGGAAAGATGAAAACGAGAAAAATCCCTTTGCGCAAGTCTGTTGTGTCCAATGAAGTGATTGATAAGCGTGATTTGCTCCGCATTGTTAAAAACAAGGAAGGACAAGTCTTTATCGATCCGACAGGCAAGGCCAATGGCCGCGGCGCTTATATCAAGCTAGACAATGCAGAAGCCTTAGAGGCGAAAAAGAAGAAGGTCTTTAACCGCAGCTTTAGCATGGAAGTGGAAGAAAGCTTTTATGACGAGTTGATCGCTTATGTGGATCACAAAGTGAAAAGAAGAGAGTTAGGACTTGAATAAGCAAAAGATAAGCAATCTCTTGGGACTTGCTCAGCGAGCAGGCCGAATCATATCGGGTGAAGAATTGGTGGTCAAGGCCATTCAAGACGGCAAGGTCAAGTTGGTCTTTCTCGCCCATGATGCTGGACCCAATCTGACCAAGAAGATTCAAGATAAAAGTCATTATTATCAAGTAGAAATTGTAACCGTGTTTTCAACACTGGAATTAAGCATAGCAGTCGGAAAATCGAGAAAGGTTTTGGCTGTGACAGATGCTGGATTTACAAAGAAAATGAGGTCTCTTATGGAATAGAAGAGGAGGACATGATTTGTCTAAGAAAAGATTGTACGAAATCGCAAAAGAACTTGGAAAAGAAAGTAAAGAAGTTGTAGCGCGTGCAAAAGAGTTGGGCTTGGATGTGAAAAGCCACTCATCAAGTGTGGAAGAAGCTGTCGCTGCAAAAATCGCTGCCAGCTTTAAGCCTGCAGCTGCTCCGAAAGCAGAAGCAAAACCTGCAGCACCAAAAGCAAGTGCAGAAAAGAAAGCTGAGAAATCTGAACCAGCTAAACCAGCTGTAGCTAAGGAAGAGGCAAAACCGGCTGAGCCAGTTGCTCCGAAGGCAGAAAAAGTAGCAGCTAAACCGCAAAGCCGTAATTTTAAGGCTGAGCGTGAAGCCCGTGCCAAAGAGCAGGCAGAACGACGCAAGCAAAATAAGGGCAATAACCGTGACCAACAACAAAACGGAAACCGTCAGAAAAACGACGGCCGTAATGGTGGAAAACAAGGTCAAGGCAAGCGCGATAATCGTCGTTTTAACGACCAAGCTAAGAAACAGCAAGGTCAGCAAAATCGTGGAAATGAGCGTCGTCAACAAGAGGACAAACGTCCACATCAAGCGGCTCCACGTGTTGACTTTAAAGCCCGTGCAGCAGCCCTAAAAGCAGAGCAAAATGCAGAGTACGCACGTTCAAGTGAGGAACGTTTCAAGCAGACTCAGGCTGCCAAAGAAGCCTTGGCCCAAGCTAACAAACGCAAGGAGCCAGAGGAAATCTTTGAAGAAGTGGCTAAGTTAGCTGAACAAGCGCAACAAGTTCAAGCAGTGGTTGAACCAGCTCCTGTAGCTAAAGAAGCGCCAGTGGATACACGTCGTAAAAAACAAGCTCGACCAGACAAAGAACGTGATGATTATGATCACGAAGAAGATGGTCCTAGAAAACAACAAAAGAATCGAAGTAGTCAAAATCAAGTGAGAAATCAAAAGAATAGTAACTGGAATAACAACAAAAAGAACAAAAAAGGCAATAACAAGAACAACCGTAATCAGGCTCCAAAACCTGTTACAGAACGTAAATTCCATGAATTGCCAACAGAATTTGAATATACAGATGGTATGACCGTTGCGGAAATCGCAAAACGTATCAAACGTGAACCAGCTGAAATCGTTAAGAAACTTTTCATGATGGGTGTCATGGCCACACAAAACCAATCCTTGGATGGGGAAACAATTGAACTCCTCATGGTGGATTATGGTATCGAAGCCAAACAAAAGGTTGAAGTGGACAATGCCGACATCGAACGTTTCTTTGTCGAAGATGGTTATCTCAATGAAGATGAATTAGTTGAGCGTCCACCAGTTGTAACTATCATGGGACACGTTGACCACGGTAAAACAACCCTCCTAGATACCCTTCGTAACTCTCGTGTTGCGACAGGTGAAGCAGGTGGTATCACTCAGCATATCGGTGCCTACCAAATCGTGGAAAATGGTAAGAAGATTACCTTCCTTGATACACCAGGACACGCGGCCTTTACATCTATGCGTGCGCGCGGTGCATCTGTTACAGATATTACTATCTTGGTCGTAGCGGCAGATGACGGGGTTATGCCTCAGACAATTGAAGCCATCAACCACTCAAAAGCAGCGAACGTTCCAATTATTGTAGCCATCAACAAGATTGATAAACCAGGTGCTAACCCAGAACGCGTTATCGGTGAATTGGCAGAGCATGGAGTTATGTCAACTGCTTGGGGTGGAGATTCTGAATTTGTTGAAATCTCAGCTAAATTCAACCAAAATATCGAAGAATTGTTGGAAACAGTCCTTCTTGTGGCTGAAATCCAAGAACTTAAGGCAGACCCAACAGTTCGTGCAATCGGTACAGTCATCGAAGCTCGCTTGGATAAAGGAAAAGGTGCGGTCGCAACCCTTCTTGTTCAACAAGGTACCTTGAATGTTCAAGACCCAATCGTTGTCGGAAACACCTTCGGTCGTGTCCGTGCTATGACCAACGACCTTGGTCGTCGTGTTAAGGTAGCAGGTCCATCAACACCAGTGTCAATCACAGGTTTGAACGAAGCGCCAATGGCGGGTGACCACTTTGCTGTCTACGAAGATGAAAAATCTGCGCGTGCAGCAGGTGAAGAACGTGCCAAACGTGCCCTTATGAAACAACGTCAAGCTACTCAACGTGTCAGCCTTGAGAACCTCTTTGATACGCTTAAAGCTGGTGAACTAAAATCAGTTAACGTTATCATCAAGGCCGATGTACAAGGTTCTGTTGAAGCCCTTTCTGCCTCACTTCAGAAGATTGATGTGGAAGGTGTTAAAGTTACCATCGTTCACTCTGCGGTCGGTGCTATCAACGAATCAGACGTGACTCTTGCCGAAGCTTCAAATGCCTTTATCGTTGGTTTCAACGTACGCCCTACACCACAAGCTCGTCAACAGGCAGAAGCTGACGATGTGGAAATCCGTCTCCACAGCATTATCTACAAGGTTATCGAAGAGATGGAAGAAGCTATGAAAGGGATGCTTGATCCAGAATTTGAAGAAAAAGTTATCGGTGAAGCAGTTATTCGTGAAACCTTCAAGGTGTCTAAAGTGGGAACTATCGGTGGATTCATGGTTATCAACGGTAAGGTTACCCGTGACTCTAAAGTCCGTGTTATCCGTGATGGTGTCGTTATCTATGACGGTGAACTCGCAAGCTTGAAACACTACAAAGACGACGTCAAAGAAGTGACAAACGGTCGTGAAGGTGGATTGATGATCGATGGCTACAATGATATCAAGATGGATGATGTGATTGAGGCCTACGTCATGGAAGAAATTAAACGATAAGATTTTTGCTCCTTTCTTAGGTGGTGAGGGACGCAAGCAAACCGATGGTTTCATTGCTTATTTTTGAGCCTAGGGTCTCAAAAATCCCCTGTGATGGGACTGATAAATCAGTTCCATCACTTTCACCACGGCAAAAGAAGCAGATGATTTCAAATTGAACTTCGTTTCAATTTGAAATGAAAATCAATAAGTTTAAAAATAGCTAGGTCTGCTGGCCTAGCTTTTGGTTCAAAGTAGAGAAAGGAATATCATGGCAAATCATTTCCGTACGGATCGTGTGGGCATGGAAATCAAGCGTGAAGTCAATGAGATTTTGCAAAAGAAAGTCCGTGATCCACGTGTCCAAGGTGTGACCATCACAGATGTTCAGATGCTAGGTGACTTGTCTGTTGCCAAGGTTTACTACACCATTTTGAGTAACCTTGCTTCAGATAATCAAAAAGCTCAAATCGGGCTTGAAAAAGCAACTGGCACCATCAAACGTGAACTTGGTCGCAATTTGAAATTGTACAAAATCCCAGATTTGACCTTCGTCAAAGACGAATCCATCGAATATGGAAACAAGATTGACGAAATGCTACGCAATCTGGATAAGAACTAAAGAAGAGGGGCAACCCTCTTTTTTGGTGGGTGAACTCTTCTAGCTATTAATAGCTGTATTAGCAAAAAAACAGTTTAAAAAATTTGTAAATACCTCATAGTATGATATGATAAAGTTTAATAGGAATGATAAATGGAGATAGAGATGGGCAAACAAGAGTTAGCGATGCAAGTGCTGCAACAAGTGGTGAAATTACCCATGGTCAAAGTTAATCGAGAAAAATTTTTAGTTGACAAATTTTCTAAAGAGTTAGATCGAAAGGATATTGCTACATTATCGGAAAAAGGTCCGACCTCTTTGTTAACAAAGGAAAGCTTGGATCGAGTTGCTAAGACCTGTATTAAGGACAATGTTCTACGAGCAAGCGGGACTTCGATTTTGGCAGGTTTACCTGGCGGTATTGCCATGGCAATCACTATTCCAACAGATGTAGTTCAGTTTTATGCTTTTTCATTAAAGTTGGCCCAAGAACTAGGCTATATTTATGGATTTGATGATCTTTGGTAATCCCGTGATGAATTGAGCGAGGATGCTCAAAATACACTCTTGCTTTATCTCGGTGTCATGCTAGGGGTAAATGGAGCAGGGGCTTTACTTCGCTCTGGAGGTGTGACAGTTGCCAAGCATGTGATGAAGACGATTCCGCAGAAAGCTTTGACAAAGACACTTTGGTATCCTATTCTGGAGAAAGTTTTGAAAATTTTTGGAGTCAGCTTGACAAAGGGAATGGGAAAAGTGATTCCTATTTTAGGGGGTGTCCTTTCTGGTGGCTTAACCTTTGCGACCATGAAGCCGATGGGGGAAAGACTGCAAAAGGAATTATCCAAATTAGTTAATTATAATGAAGGGCAGTATCAAATAGATATTGATACTATCCGAAAAGAAGCTGAAATCATCGAAGGTGAGTAATATGGGACTCATAAAAACTCTAGCTAAAACTTACGGGAATTACTTTTTGACCGTGCAAGGTATAAAAGTAATGAAAACGATAAAGAAAGATGATAATGCCGTTGTCGGTTTGGGGAAACTTTTTATTGCCGACAAGTTAATGGATACGGCTCGATGGCTCATCAAGTCAGAGGAGAGAGAATGAAATTTTTTTTGGGTCTTCTTGCTATTCTTTTTATCAAACCGATTATTGGAATTATGAAATTCCTGTGGATGATCATCTCTTTTGCAGTTCAATTATTGTTTTACAAGATATTATTTAAAATATTGGATTGGCTATTTAAACTTATTTAGATGGTAATCCAAATCGCAGAGAACTAGCAGGAACTCTACTGCTAGTTTTTTAATCTCTTTCCTTGTGGTATAATAAAAACAGTAAAATCATTTTAGAACATACAATGGAGGTCGTCATGGATAATATCATCGATGTGTCAATTCCCGTTGCAGAAGTGGTGGACAAGCATCCAGAAGTCTTGGAAATTTTAGTGGAGCTTGGTTTTAAACCCCTTGCTAATCCCTTAATGCGCAATACAGTTGGTCGCAAAGTATCACTCAAACAGGGTTCTAAGCTTGAAGGAACTCCTATGGACAAGATTGTCCGCACGCTGGAAGCGAATGGCTACGAAGTGATTGGATTAGACTAATGGCAGATGAACGAATTCATGTCCTGCGGGATATTTTGTTAGAATTGCATAATGGCGCCTCTCCTGAGTCAGTTCAGGAGCGTTTTGATGCGACCTTTGCGGGTGTCTCAGCCATAGAGATTTCCCTCATGGAGCACGAGTTGATGAACTCAGACTCAGGTGTTACCTTTGAAGATGTCATGGAACTCTGTGATGTCCATGCCAATCTTTTTAAAAATGCTGTTAAGGGTGTCGAAGTAGAGGATACCGAGCATCCTGGCCACCCAGTTCGGATCTTTAAGGAAGAAAATCTGGCCCTCCGTGCTGCCTTGATTCGCATTCGGAGACTGTTAGATACCTATGAGTCTATGGAAGATGAAGAAATGCTTTCGGAGATGCGTAAGGGGTTGGTACGTCAGATGGGACTTGTAGGTCAATTTGATATCCATTACCAACGTAAAGAAGAACTCTTCTTTCCTATCATGGAGCGCTATGGACATGATTCACCCCCCAAAGTTATGTGGGGAGTGGATGATCAGATCAGGGAACTCTTTCAAATAGCTTTAGCGACAACCAAGTCACTACCTGAAGTGTCAATTAGCAGCGTAAAAGAAGCTTTTGAAGCCTTTGCGACAGAGTTTGAAAGTATGATTTTCAAGGAAGAGTCTATCCTTCTCATGATTCTCCTCGAGTCCTTTACTCAGGATGACTGGCTTCAGATTGCGGAGGAGAGCGATGCTTACGGCTATGCCATCATCCGTCCGTCTGAGAAATGGGTGCCAGAACGTCAGCGCTTTGTTGAGGAAAAGAGTGCAGGGGAGCCCGTGCAGCTAGATACGGCAGAGGGTAAAGTTCAACAAGTTATCGATACGCCAGAAGGGCAGTTGACCATTACCTTTACCCCTAAGGAAAAGGAAGCAGTGCTGGACCGCCATAGTCAACAGGCTTTTGGCAATGGCTATCTCTCCGTCGAGCAGGCTAACCTCATCCTCAATCACCTCCCTATGGAGATTACCTTTGTCAATAAAGACGATATTTTCCAGTATTACAATGACAATGTGCCAGCTGATGAGATGATTTTCAAACGGACACCGTCCCAAGTCGGACGCAATGTTGAACTATGCCATCCGCCCAAGTATTTGGACAAGGTCAAGACTATTATGAAGGGACTTCGTGAGGGGACCAAGGATAAGTATGAAATGTGGTTCAAGTCTGAGTCACGAGGCAAGTTTGTCCACATCACCTACGCAGCAGTGCACGATGAAAACGGAGAATTCCAAGGTGTGCTGGAATACGTTCAGGATATCCAGCCCTACCGAGAGATTGACACGGACTATTTCCGTGGATTAGAATAAGGAGAAAAAATGAGTTACGAACAAGAATTTATGAAGGAATTTGAAGCTTGGGTTAATACCCAGATTATGATTAACGACATGGCGCTCAAGGAAAGCCAAAAGGTCTATGAAGAAGACCAAGACGAGCGTGCCAAAGATGCTATGATTCGTTACGAAAGCCGTTTGGATGCCTATCAGTTCTTACTTGGTAAGTTTGAAAACTTCAAAGCAGGCAAGGGATTCCATGATTTGCCAGATGGCTTGTTTGGTGAGCGAAATTATTAAACGAGAAAGATTCTTGATTTTTTACTAAAATCTTGATAGAATATTTATATTAAATCCTTGTCAGAGCAGGGATTTTTTATTGAAAGGATTTTATCATGTCAAAGAAACTCAATCGTAAAAAACAATTACGAAATAGCCTCCGTCGTGCAGGTGCTTTTTCAAGTACTGTGACTAAGGTTGTAGAAGAGACAAAAAAAGTCGTAAAACGTGCTGAGCAGTCAGCAAGCCAAGCTGGTAAGGCTGTTTCTAAAAAAGTTGAACAAGCAGTAGAAGCTACCAAAGAGCAAGTTCAAAAAGTAGCCAATTCTGTAGAAGATTTTGCAGCAAACTTGGGTGGACTTCCACTTGACCGTGCCAAAACCTTCTATGATGAAGGCATCAAGTCTGCGTCAGATTTCAAAAATTGGACTGAAAAAGAACTCCTTGCCTTGAAAGGAATCGGCCCAGCTACCATCAAAAAATTGAAAGAAAATGGCATCAAGTTCAAGTAATCTTTCTTGCCCCTTGCAATTCCAAGAAAAACTTGCTACAATAAAGCCATCAGAGGTGTTTTGAATCCCATATTTTACAGAAAGTGGCGGTGCTGAGAAGTCCACAAATGTGTCAAAACTGGTTGCTGATGGATGAAAAATTGAAATATTACTGTCTTTTATTTTAAAGACGAGAGTGGCGGGCTCTGCCCGAAATTGGGTGGTACCGCGGATAAACACATTCGTCCCTGTCATGTAGATGGCAGGGACGATTTTTTTGTAGAAAGCGAGGTAGCAGGATGACAAGAACAGAGTTACCAGAACGATTAGAAACAGAACGGTTAGTCTTAAGAGTCCGCACCGTGGCTGATGCTGAGGATATCCATTCCTACGCTAGTCTCCCAGAGGTCTCTTACCCAGCCGGATTTCTACCTGTCAAGACCTTGGAAGATGAGGTTTACTATCTAGAGCATATTCTTCCTGAGCGCAATCAAAAGGAAAATCTCCCATCTGGCTATGGGATTGTCGTCAAAGGAACCGATAAAGTCATTGGTTCTGTTGATTTCAACCATCGCCATGCGGATGATGTGCTAGAGCTTGGCTATACCTTGCATCCAGACTATTGGGGTCGAGGCTATGTACCAGAAGCAGCGTTTGCCTTGATTGACTTAGCCTTTAAAGATTTAGGTCTTCACAAGATTGAACTGACTTGTTTTGGTTATAATGTCCAAAGTCAACGAGTCGCAGAAAAACTTGGATTTACCCTCGAAGCTCGTATCCGAGACCGTAAAGATGTTCAAGGGAACCGCTGTGACAGTCTGATATACGGTTTGCTGAGAAGTGAGTGGGAGGTGATTTGATGCATCTTTTCATCATTGGGGCTCCGGCTTCTGGGAAAATGACGATTGGTCAAGAGTTATCTCGACTGACAGATGCTACCCTCTTTTATAACCATCAAGCCATCGATTTTGCACTAGAAATCTATCAGGACTTTACAGAGGAAATGTGGGAATTTGTTCGTGGAATTACCTTTTCTTTCCTTGGAGCAAGTGCTAGGAATCAGCGATCTGTGATTTTAACAGACGTAATTGATTTTTCAAATCAGTACCAGTTGCTGTATTTGAAGCAAATTCAGAATTTATTGGATAACTTTCATCAAGAGATTCTGTTTGTTGAGTTGGAAACAAGTCTTGAAGAGCGTTTACGTCGAAATCGAACGGAGAACCGGTTGACGCACAAGCCCTTGAAACGGCATATTGAGATATCTGAAAGAGAAATTTTAGAGACAGCTGAAACCCTTCAATTAAATTCCCAACATCAACCGAATGAGTTGCACCACTACTTTAAAATAAATAATACGAATTTGTCTGCAGAAGAAGCTGCTAAGCAAATTCAAAATAAAATGAATACAATAGAGAAAGGACAAACACATGTCTAAAGAACTTTCACCTAAATACAATCCAGCCGAGGTTGAGGCTGGTCGTTACCAAAAATGGCTTGATGCTGATGTTTTCAAGCCTTCAGGCGATCAAAAGGCTAAGCCTTATTCAATCGTGATTCCGCCACCAAACGTAACTGGTAAGCTTCACCTTGGTCACGCTTGGGATACGACTTTGCAGGATATCATCATCCGTCAAAAACGCATGCAAGGTTTCGATACGCTTTGGCTTCCGGGGATGGACCACGCGGGGATTGCGACTCAGGCTAAGGTTGAGGAGCGATTGCGTGGAGAAGGCATTTCCCGCTATGATCTTGGTCGTGAGAAATTCCTTGAGAAAGTCTGGGAATGGAAAGACGAATATGCCACTACCATCAAGGAACAATGGGGCAAGATGGGGCTCTCTGTAGACTATTCTCGTGAGCGTTTCACTCTTGACGAAGGTTTGTCAAAAGCTGTTCGTAAGGTCTTTGTGGACCTTTACAAGAAAGGCTGGATCTATCGTGGTGAGTTTATCATCAACTGGGACCCAGCAGCTCGCACAGCCCTTTCTGATATTGAGGTGATTCACAAGGATGTCGAAGGTGCCTTCTACCACATGAACTACATGCTAGAAGACGGTTCACGCGCCCTTGAAGTTGCCACAACTCGTCCTGAGACTATGTTTGGGGACGTTGCCGTTGCGGTCAATCCAGAAGACTCACGCTACAAGGACTTGATTGGTAAAAATGTCATTCTTCCAATCGCTAATAAATTGATCCCAATCGTTGGGGACGAGCATGCCGATCCCGAGTTTGGTACAGGTGTCGTGAAAATCACACCTGCCCACGATCCAAACGACTTCTTGGTTGGTCAACGCCACAACTTGCCACAAGTTAACGTGATGAACGACGACGGAACTATGAATGACTTGGCCTTTGAATTTGCAGGCATGGACCGTTTTGAAGCTCGTAAGGCAGTCGTTGCTAAGTTGGAAGAAATCGGTGCCCTCGTTAAAATCGAAAAACGTATTCACAGTGTTGGTCACTCAGAGCGTACAGGTGTTGTGGTGGAGCCACGCTTGTCTACGCAATGGTTCGTTAAGATGGATCAATTAGCTAAGAACGCCATTGCCAACCAAGACACAGAAGACAAGGTAGAATTCTACCCACCTCGTTTCAACGATACCTTCCTCCAATGGATGGAAAATGTCCACGACTGGGTAATCTCTCGTCAGCTCTGGTGGGGGCACCAAATCCCTGCTTGGTACAATGCAGAAGGTGAAATGTACGTCGGTGAAGAAGCTCCAGAAGGTGACGGATGGACTCAGGACGAAGACGTCTTGGATACTTGGTTCAGTTCTGCCCTTTGGCCATTCTCAACCATGGGCTGGCCTGATGTTGACTCAGAAGACTTCAAACGTTACTTCCCAACTTCAACCTTGGTTACAGGTTACGACATCATCTTCTTCTGGGTGTCTCGTATGATCTTCCAATCCTTGGAATTCACTGGCCGTCAGCCATTCCAAAACGTGCTTATACACGGTCTTATTCGTGATGAGCAAGGACGCAAGATGTCTAAATCTCTCGGCAACGGGATTGATCCGATGGATGTCATCGAGAAATACGGTGCCGATGCTCTTCGTTGGTTCCTTTCAAACGGTTCTGCACCAGGGCAAGACGTGCGCTTCTCTTACGAGAAAATGGATGCTTCATGGAACTTCATTAACAAGATCTGGAACATCTCTCGCTACATCCTCATGAACAATGAAGGTTTGACCCTTGAGCAAGCAACTGCCAATGTGGAAAAAGTTGTTAACAAGGAAGCTGGAAATGTCACAGATCGCTGGATTCTCCACAACCTCAATGAAACTATCGGAAAAGCGACGGCTAACTTTGATAAGTTTGAGTTTGGTGTGACTGGGCACATCCTCTACAACTTCATCTGGGATGAGTTTGCGGACTGGTACGTTGAGTTGACCAAGGAGGTCCTTTATAGCGAAAATGAAGAAGAGAAAGTCATCACACGCTCTGTTCTCCTTTACACTCTGGACAAGATCCTTCGTCTCCTTCACCCAATTATGCCATTCGTGACAGAGGAAATCTTTGGACAAATCTCAGAAGGCTCTATCGTGACAGCAGAATACCCAACTGTCAATCCAGCCTTTGAAGACCTTGCTGCTCACACAGGTGTAGAAAGCCTCAAAGACTTGATCCGTGCCGTTCGTAATGCGCGTGCTGAAGTAAACGTGGCGCCAAGCAAACCTATCACCATCCTTGTTAAGACAAGCGATAGCGACTTGGAAGCCTTCTTTAACAGCAATGTCAACTACATCAAACGCTTCACAAATCCAGAACACTTGGAAATCGCATCAACCATCCCTGCACCTGAACTCGCTATGTCAAGCGTCATCACAGGAGCAGAAATCTACTTGCCACTCGCAGACCTCCTCAATGTCGAAGAAGAACTCGCTCGTCTCGACAATGAACTAGCTAAATGGCAAAAAGAACTGGATATGGTCAGCAAGAAACTCTCTAACGAACGCTTCGTAGCTAATGCCAAACCAGAAGTCGTCCAGAAAGAACGCGACAAACAAGCCGACTACCAAGCCAAATACGACGCGACCGTAGCACGTATTGATGAGATGAAGAAACTCGTGAAATAAAGCTAAATAAACACAGAAACACGGTGATGAGCCGTGTTTTTTTGGTATAATGAAATCAATATCTATTGATGGAAAAAGTGATGTCCAAACACCCTCATTATGAATTGTTAAATTTAATTGGCTATGGTCTTGCCAAATTTGATAAGTTGTTTATAAAAGAGTTTCAATGCTCTAGTAAATCTGAATTTTATCGTTATATAGTTTCTTTGGGTTTCGCAGAAACGACAGGTGTAGTTAAAAATAGAATGGATTTATTTGACCCCTATTTTGAGAACAATCGGAAAGGTTGGTGGCAAAAAGCCGAAGTTTACCGTTTTCGTAAAGATTTAATTGATATGATGTTTGGGAATGAAGATGTTCTCAGTTATGCAGAAATCCTTAAAATGTTGCTTGCAAGTGAAGGGGAGAAAACAGGTATAACCATCGTTGAAAAACCAATAATTAGAACTAAATTCAAACGCCTACAAGAAACTGGAATGGAAGCAGAAAATTATTTTATACTCAACTTTGATAAAGAAGAAAAATTTCAAGGTGGACTATTGACCGATGCCCGTCTTTATGGTGATGGATATGATTTCCAAGTAGATGTTCAAGAACATTCTTATCTTGCCGAAGTTAAAGGAATTCGAAAACCTAAGGGTCGCATTCGATTGACTGCCAACGAATTTGAGAAAGCTAAAGAGTTTCAAACAGATTTTATTTTATCCTTAGTTACTAACCTAGATGATATTCCTAAGCTAGTGTTAATTGATAATCCTTTGAATCATTTTGAATTCCAAAAGAGCATCATAAAAAATGAAGTCATAGAATATAGAAGCTTAGAAGATTTGTATTAGTTCCCCCTTAACCTTTGACTATTCTGCAAAATTATCGTAAAATAAAGAGTAAATGATAAAATGAGGTCAGAGTCTGTTCGCTCTGGCGATAGTAGTATAAATGAGGAGAAACGCTTTGGAATTAGAAGTATTTGCTGGGCAAGAAAAAAGTGAACTATCTATGATTGAGGTAGCGCGTGCTATCTTGGAACTTCGTGGTCGCGATCATGAGATGCATTTTAGCGATCTTGTAAACGAAATTCAAAACTACCTTGGAACATCAAACAGCGATATCCGTGAAGCCTTGCCTTTGTTCTACACAGAGTTGAACTTTGACGGTAGCTTCATCTCACTTGGAGACAACAAATGGGGTCTTCGTTCATGGTATGGTGTGGACGAAATCGATGAAGAAATCATCGCTCTTGAAGAAAATGACGACGATGAAGTAGCACCAAAAGCTAAGAAAAAACGTGTCAATGCCTTCATGGATGGTGATTCAGATGCCATTGACTACAATGCAGATGATCCAGAAGACGAAGATGCATACGAAGCAGATCCAGCACTTTCATACGATGATGAAAATCCAGATGATGAGAAAAATGAAGTGGAAGCTTACGACGCAGAAATCAACGAAATCGCCCCTGATGACTTGGGTGAAGACGTGGATCTCAACGAAGAAGACGACGAGTTTTCAGACGATGATTCTGAAAACACCGAGGAATAAAAGTTAGCTATTGACAATTTTCCTATTTTTAGGTATCATATTGTTCGGGCACCTCTTTTAGAGGTCGGGGCTCCCTAGTTATTAGGGAGCTATTTTTGTTTTTTCAAGAAGTTATCTTCTTGTATTTTATACTCAATGAAAATCAAAGAGCAAACTAGGAAACTAGCCGCAGGCTGTACTTGCGTACGGCAAGGCGACGTTGACGCGGTTTGAAGAGATTTTCGAAGAGTATTTGTTGTGAATCTGGTGCAGTAGTCCCAGATTATTCTTATTAGTAGGGTCTTGTTTTCTATGTCCCCTTGTAGTTGACAAGACCTTGAGCATTTTAGAAAGAGGAATCTATGTCTACGAAATATATTTTTGTAACTGGTGGTGTGGTATCGTCTATTGGGAAAGGGATTGTGGCAGCGAGTCTGGGCCGTCTCTTGAAAAATCGTGGTCTCAAAGTAACCATTCAAAAGTTTGACCCTTATATCAATATTGATCCGGGAACTATGAGTCCTTACCAGCACGGGGAAGTTTTTGTGACAGATGACGGAGCTGAGACAGATTTGGACTTGGGTCACTATGAACGTTTCATCGATATCAATCTTAACAAATATTCCAACGTGACAACTGGTAAAATTTACAGTGAAGTTCTTCGTAAGGAACGCCGTGGAGAATACCTTGGGGCAACTGTTCAGGTTATTCCTCATATCACAGATGCTTTGAAAGAAAAAATCAAGCGTGCCGCTCTAACGACCGACTCTGATGTCATTATCACAGAGGTCGGCGGAACTGTTGGGGATATCGAGTCCTTGCCATTCCTAGAGGCCCTTCGTCAGATGAAGGCAGATGTGGGTGCGGATAATGTCATGTATATCCATACAACCTTGCTGCCATACCTCAAGGCTGCTGGTGAAATGAAGACCAAACCAACTCAACACTCTGTAAAAGAATTGCGTGGACTGGGAATTCAACCAAATATGTTGGTTATTCGTACAGAAGAGCCAGCTGGTCAAGGAATTAAAAACAAACTGGCCCAGTTCTGTGATGTGGCACCAGAAGCCGTTATCGAGTCTTTAGACGTTGAACATCTTTACCAAATTCCATTGAACTTGCAGGCGCAAGGTATGGACCAAATTGTTTGTGACCATTTGAAATTAGACGCTCCAGTAGCGGATATGACAGAGTGGTCAGCTATGGTGGACAAGGTCATGAACCTCAAGAAACAAGTAAAAATTTCCCTTGTCGGTAAGTATGTAGAGTTGCAAGATGCCTACATCTCAGTGGTCGAAGCCTTGAAACACTCTGGTTATGCCAATGATGCAGAAGTTAAAATCAATTGGATCAATGCCAATGATGTGACAGCAGAGAATGTGGCAGAGCTCTTGTCTGATGCGGACGGAATCATCGTGCCAGGTGGTTTCGGTCAACGTGGTACTGAAGGGAAAATCCAAGCTATCCGCTATGCGCGTGAGAATGATGTTCCAATGTTGGGAGTCTGCTTGGGAATGCAGTTGACTTGTATCGAGTTTGCTCGTCACGTTTTGGGTCTTGAAGGTGCCAATTCTGCAGAGCTTGCACCAGAAACAAAATACCCTATCATTGATATCATGCGTGATCAGATTGATGTTGAGGATATGGGAGGAACCCTTCGTTTGGGACTTTATCCGTCTAAGTTGAAACGTGGCTCTAAGGCAGCAGCTGCTTATCACAATCAAGAAGTGGTGCAACGCCGTCACCGTCATCGTTATGAGTTTAACAACGCCTTCCGTGAGCAGTTTGAGGCAGCAGGTTTTGTCTTCTCAGGAGTTTCTCCGGACAATCGTTTGGTCGAAATCGTGGAAATTCCTGAAAATAAATTCTTTGTAGCGTGTCAGTATCACCCTGAACTTTCAAGTCGTCCAAACCGCCCAGAAGAACTCTACACTGCCTTTGTTACTGCAGCAGTTGAGAATAGTAATTAGCCAAATTAGAACCTTTGAGAAGAATCTCAGAGGTTTTTTGCTTGCATATTTAGGATATAATTTGCAAAATAAAAATATAGTGATATAATTAACATAACAACAACTAAGGAGGAACTACAATGAAAAAAATCACATTATTTGGTTTGTCTCTAGCTGGTCTAGCTTTACTGGCTTTTCCACATTCAGGGCAGGCATTTGAGCTTAAAGAAGAATGGGTTGTTAAGTGTGGAGTGCAGTATCAAGATGGCAAGATTCTTCGGTTTAACAATGGTCATGAAGTGGATATCAAAGTCTTGGATTTGCCAAAAACCGAGAAAATCGAGTGGACGGTTAGTCTCGATGGTCAAGATCAAACTGTCAATTTCCTAGGTCAAGAAAAGGACAAGTCTATGATGGGCGTAGAGGGGCGTTACCTGAATTTCTATGTTCCATATGGCTATAGAGGAGATATCAAGGTAGAAGCTAAGAGCGGAAATGAAGTAAAGACCTGGTCAACGAAAGTTGTGGATGATATTCATAATGATAGTGGAAAGAGAGGTTACTATCGTATTGAAGAATCAAATGATCAATACACCTACCTCGATGCTAAATGGGATTATCAAACCAAGACTTACACTGCTGCCTTACCAGAGACTGTTAATGGTCAAAAAGTTTTTGCTTGGGCAAATTATGATAATGACGAGTTGAAGCTAGAAAAACCAAAATCTATCAGTCATAAATATGATGATGGAGGATCTTTCAAAGAACTTTATCCGATTGTAAAAGCAGAAAGCTGGCTAAAATCAAACCAAAACTGGTACTATCAACAACAAGGTCAATTAGTGCAGAAGGATTGGGTTTATGACAAGGGAACTTGGTACTTTATGAATGATAAAGGAGTCATGTTCAATCAAACTTGGCTTTATCAAGGTAGCAACTGGTATGCCTTTAAATTATCAGGAGCCATGATTGCGAGTGACTGGCTTTACGACCAAGGTAAGTGGTACTATTTATCAACTTCAGGAGCCATGAAAGCAAGCACTTGGGTTTATGACAAGGGAGAATGGTATTATGTAAGTTCTTCTGGTGCCATGCTAGCGAATGATTGGGTCAAAGATAATGGCAAGTGGTATTATCTGGCTTCATCAGGTAAGATGCTTCGCAATACCTACACACCAGATGGCTACTACGTTGGCAACTCAGGTGCCTGGCAATAAGAATAAGAAGTCCTTTTCCTTAAAGGAAGAGGCTTTTTACTTGCTTTTCTGCTGCTTCCTCATTTGTCCTAAAGCCTTTTTTGTGTTAAAATGAATGGTATGAAAGCTAAAAAAATGTGGATGGCAGGTCTGGCTCTGCTTGGTATTGGGAGCCTTGCCCTTGCTACGAAAAAAGTTGCAGATGATCGTAAGCTCATGAAGACCCAGGAAGAGTTGACAGCGATGGTGCGAGACCATTTTTCAGACATGGGAGAAATTGCTACCCTCTATGTTCAAGTCTATGAAAGCAGTCTAGAGAGCTTGGTTGGTGGCGTCATTTTTGAGGATGGCCGTCATTATACCTTTGTCTATGAAAATGAAGACCTGGTCTATGAGGAGGAAGTCTTATGATACAACCAGCAAGTTTAGAAGAATTAGCATCTTTAGTAGAAAAAGATGGCAAGAAGGTCTTTCTTTTTGTAGCAGACTGGTGTGGCGATTGTCGTTATATCTATCCTGCCTTACCAGAAATTGAGGAGAGCAATCCAGAGTTTACCTTTATTCGAGTGGATAGAGACCAGTATATGGATTTGGCCAAACTCTGGGATATTTATGGAATCCCCAGCCTTGTTGTTCTAGAAAAGGACAAGGAAATCGGCCGTTTTGTCAATCGCGACCGTAAAAGCAAGCAACAAATTAATGACTTTTTAGCAGGACTGAAATAGGAGAAAATAGAAACAATGATTTTTACATATAACAAAGAACATGTCGGTGATGTCCTTATGGTCATCGCGAAAAATAGCGGAGATGCCAAACTGGATGTGGAGCGCAAAGGCAAGGTAGCCCGTGTTTTTCTCAAAGATAATGGGGAAACAGTGGCTTGGAATATTTTTGAAGTTTCAAGTTTGTTTGAAATTGCAGAGCGCGGTCAAGTCTTTTTGACAGATGAGCAAGTCGCTCGTTTGAATCAAGAATTACATACGGAAGGCTTTACAGAAGAAATTGTCAATGATAGGGAACCTAAGTTTGTTGTTGGTGAGATTGTCGAGATGGTAGCCCATCCAGATAGTGACCACCTCAACATCTGCCAAGTTGCAGTCGCGAGTGACAAGACAGTGCAAATCGTTGCAGGGGCTCCTAATGCGCGTCTTGGGTTGAAAACCATTGTAGCTCTTCCAGAAGCTATGATGCCCAAAGGCAATCTTATTTTCCCAGGTGAGCTTCGTGGCGAAAAGAGTTTTGGCATGATGTGTAGCCCTCGTGAATTGCATCTGCCAAATGCTCCGCAAAAACGAGGGGTTATTGAATTATCAGAAGATCAAGTTGTCGGAACTCCATTTGACCCAGCGAAACACTGGACTGCCTAAGAAGTTGTTAATATCTGATAGACCAGCTAGAAGGAAATAAGATGGCAAAAAATGTAGTGATTACAGGAGCGACATCAGGTATTGGTGAAGCGATTGCGCGTGTTTATCTGGAGCAGGGTGAGAATGTCGTTCTAACTGGACGACGGATAGACAGACTAGAAATTCTCAAGTCGGAGTTTGCAGAAACTTTTCCAAATCAAACAGTTTGGACTTTTCAGCTAGATGTCACGGATATGACCATGGTAAAGACTGTCTGCTCTGATATTCTAGAAACGATAGGTCAGATTGATATTCTGGTCAACAATGCTGGCCTGGCTCTAGGTTTAGCACCTTATCAGGACTATGAAGAGTTGGATATGTTAACTATGTTGGATACCAATGTCAAAGGTTTGATGGCAGTCACTCGCTGTTTCTTGCCAACAATGGTAAAAGCCAATCAAGGACATATCATCAACATGGGGTCAACCGCAGGAATCTACGCCTATGCAGGTGCAGCAGTTTATTCAGCTACCAAGGCAGCAGTTAAGACCTTTTCAGATGGACTGCGAATTGATACCATTTCAACAGATATCAAGGTGACCACCATTCAGCCTGGAATTGTCGAAACAGATTTTTCGACGGTACGTTTTCACGGTGATAAAGAACGAGCTGCGTCCGTTTACCAAGGAATCGAAGCCTTGCAGGCACAAGATATCGCTGATACAGTTATCTATGTGACCAATCAACCTCGCCGTGTGCAGATTACAGATATGACCATTATGGCAAATCAACAGGCAACAGGTTTCATGGTTCATAAAAAATAAAAAATTTTCTCGAAAAGTTACAAATTTCTGTAACTTTTTTTGATTTCCTACGAATAGATAAGTAGGAGGAAAAAATATGTATAATAAAGTTATCTTAATCGGACGTTTAACGTCTACACCAGAATTGCACAAAACCAACAATGACAAGTCAGTAGCGCGAGCAACTATCGCTGTGAATCGTCGTTACAAAGACCAAAATGGCGAACGTGAAGCTGATTTTGTCAATATGGTCCTATGGGGTAGACTAGCAGAAACTTTGGCAAGCTACGCAACTAAAGGAAGTCTCATTTCAGTGGATGGGGAATTGCGTACTCGTCGCTTTGAGAAAAATGGCCAGATGAATTATGTGACCGAAGTACTTGTTACTGGATTCCAACTCTTGGAAAGTCGTTCCCAACGTGCCATGCGTGAAAATAACGCAGGGCAGGATTTGGCAGATTTGGTCTTGGGAGAGGAAGAATTGCCATTTTAAACATTGAAAAGTCTGAGTTGCTCTCAGGCTTTTTATCTTTAGAAAGTCAGACTTTTTCCTTGACTATTTCTGACCAAGTGATACAATAGAACTATGATTTAGCACTCAGGTATAAAGAGTGCTAATGCTATATATCTCATCATGGAGGAAATCAGATGTTGAAACCATTAGGAGACCGTGTGGTCTTAAAAATAGAAGAAAAAGAACAAACTGTTGGAGGCTTTGTCCTTGCAGGTTCAGCCCAAGAAAAAACAAAAACAGCCCAAGTTGTAGCTACTGGACAAGGTGTTCGTACCTTGAACGGTGACTTGGTTGCTCCAAGTGTTAAGTCTGGAGACCGTGTCTTAGTTGAAGCCCACGCAGGTCTTGATGTCAAAGATGGTGATGAAAAGTATATCATCGTAGGCGAAGCTAACATCTTGGCAATCATTGAAGAATAGAAGGAGAAAGTAAGTATGTCAAAAGAAATTAAATTTTCATCAGATGCTCGTTCAGCTATGGTCCGTGGTGTCGATATCCTTGCAGACACTGTTAAAGTAACCTTGGGACCAAAAGGCCGCAATGTTGTTCTTGAAAAATCATTCGGTTCACCACTCATCACCAATGACGGTGTAACTATTGCCAAAGAAATCGAATTGGAAGACCATTTTGAAAATATGGGTGCCAAATTGGTATCAGAAGTCGCTTCAAAAACCAATGATATTGCAGGTGATGGGACTACAACTGCAACTGTTTTGACCCAAGCAATCGTCCGTGAAGGAATCAAAAACGTCACAGCAGGTGCAAATCCAATCGGCATTCGTCGTGGGATTGAAACAGCAGTTGCTGCAGCAGTTGAAGCCTTGAAAAACAATGCCATCCCTGTTGTCAATAAAGAAGCCATCGCTCAGGTTGCTGCCGTATCTTCTCGTTCCGAAAAAGTAGGCGAATACATCTCTGAAGCCATGGAAAAAGTTGGCAAAGACGGAGTCATCACTATCGAAGAGTCACGTGGTATGGAAACAGAGCTTGAAGTTGTAGAAGGTATGCAGTTTGACCGTGGTTACCTTTCACAGTACATGGTAACAGATAGCGAAAAAATGGTAGCTGATCTTGAAAATCCATACGTTTTGATTACTGATAAGAAGATTTCAAATATCCAAGAAATCTTGCCACTTTTGGAAAGCATTCTCCAAAGTAATCGTCCACTCTTGATTATTGCGGATGATGTTGATGGCGAAGCTCTTCCAACTCTTGTTTTGAACAAGATTCGTGGAACCTTCAACGTAGTAGCCGTTAAGGCACCCGGTTTTGGTGACCGTCGCAAAGCCATGCTTGAAGATATCGCCATCTTAACAGGCGGAACAGTTATCACAGAAGACCTAGGTCTTGAGTTGAAAGATGCGACAATTGAAGCTCTTGGTCAAGCAGCGAGAGTAACTGTGGACAAAGATAGTACGGTTATCGTAGAAGGTGCTGGAAGTCCTGAAGCGATTTCTCACCGTGTTGCAGTTATCAAGTCTCAAATCGAAACTACAACTTCTGAATTTGACCGTGAAAAATTGCAAGAACGCTTGGCCAAATTGTCAGGTGGTGTAGCGGTTATTAAGGTAGGAGCTGCAACTGAGACTGAGTTGAAAGAAATGAAACTCCGCATTGAAGATGCCCTCAACGCTACTCGTGCAGCCGTGGAAGAAGGAATTGTTGCTGGTGGTGGAACAGCCCTTGTAAATGTTATCCCTGCCGTAGCTGATTTGGAATTGACAGGAGATGAAGCAACAGGACGCAATATTGTTCTCCGTGCATTGGAAGAACCTGTTCGTCAAATCGCACACAATGCAGGATTTGAAGGGTCTATCGTTATCGATCGTTTGAAAAATGCCGAGCTTGGTACAGGTTTCAACGCAGCAACTGGTGAATGGGTCAACATGATTGATCAAGGGATTATCGACCCAGTTAAAGTGAGTCGTTCAGCCCTACAAAATGCAGCATCTGTAGCCAGCTTAATTTTGACTACGGAAGCAGTCGTAGCCAATAAACCAGAACCAGCAGCTCCGGCTCCAGCAATGGATCCAAGCATGATGGGCGGCATGATGTAAGCTTTCTATAGAAAACAACTTATAAAAAACACAAAAGGAGGGAATGCCTACCCCTCCTTTTTATGATATTCACTTCTAAATTGATTTGAGCTCTCCTAACTTATATGATAAAATAAGACTAGAAAAAGGAGAAGAACATGATCGATGTAGAAGAAATTCTGAGCAAGATGAACCCTAATCAGAAGATTAATTATGACCGTGTCATGCAGAAGATGGTACAAGTATGGGAGAAAAATGAGCAACGGCCAACCATTCTCATGCATGTTTGCTGTGCCCCTTGCAGTACCTATACCCTAGAATATTTGACCAAGTATGCAGATGTGACCATCTATTTTGCCAATTCTAATATCCATCCCAAGGCAGAATACCATAAGCGTGCCTATGTGACTAAAAAGTTTGTCAGTGATTTCAATGAGCGGACAGGAAATACGGTCCAGTATCTAGAAGCTCCCTACGAACCAAATGAATATCGTAAGTTAGTCAGAGGACTGGAAGAAGAGCCAGAAGGTGGCGACCGTTGCAAGGTTTGCTTTGACTACCGCCTGGATAAGACAGCACAAGTGGCTATGGATTTGGGCTTTGACTACTTTGGCTCAGCCTTGACCATCAGTCCTCATAAGAACTCTCAAACCATTAACAGCATCGGAATCGATGTGCAAAAGATTTATACTACTCACTATCTTCCAAGTGATTTCAAGAAAAATCAAGGATACAAACGTTCAGTAGAGATGTGTGAAGAGTATGACATCTACCGTCAATGTTATTGTGGATGCGTCTATGCAGCTCAGGCGCAGAATATTGACCTGGTTCAGGTTAAGAAGGACGCAACGGCTTTCTTGCTGGATAAGGATGTTGAAAAAGACTATTCCCATATCAAATTTACAGTTACAAAATTAGATATATAGAGACCAACCCAGCTGAAAAGCTGGGTTTTTCAAATAAAAAACCAGGGCTTTCACCCTAGTTTGACAACTTTACCGATTCTTTAGTTCTACATAGCGCTTGTACCAAATGTTTACATAGGCTTCTGAGAAAGGACCTCGTCCATTGTTAATCCAATCAACAAGAATTTTGACATGTTCTTTTAAAATGTAGTCCAAGTCATCAGAATAATTCATTTTGCGTTTGTGACGCTCATACTCCTCAACGTCCAAGAGACGTTTTTCCCCATCTGTAAAAATTTTAACATCCAAATCGTAATCAATATACTTCAGTGCTTCTTCATCCAGATAGTAGGGGCTAGCCATATTGCAATAGTAGGAAATTCCATTATCGCGAATCATGGCAATGATATTAAACCAATATTTCTTGTGAAAGTAAACAATAGCCGGTTCTCGAGTTACCCAACGACGACCATCACTTTCGGTAACCAGTGTATGATCGTTGACACCAATAATGGCGTTTTCTGTTGTTTTTAGTACCATGGTGTCCCGCCAAGTTCGGTGGAGACTCCCATCATGCTTATAACTTTGAATTGTAATAAAGTCGCCTTCTTTTGGAAGTTTCATAACTAACCAACTTTCTACAATTTATAAGTTTATCGTTTACTATTGTACCATAAAATTACCTAAAATCTGTGAATTTTACATGAAAATATTAAAGATATTCTCTGAGAGCGCTTGCTATATCCGAAAAATCGTATCCCTTTCGTGCTAAAACTTGGGTTAAACGCTGTTTAAGTTCGTATCCTTTATATTTTCGGGCATACTTGGCATATTGCTTATCAAGTTCCTTGAAGATGAGTTCCTGAGTCGTTTCTTGGTCAACTTGACTATCCAATTCGTCAAAGGCACTTTTAGCATCAGAATAGGAAAACCCCTTGTTGGTCAAGTTCTGGATAATCTTATCTTGCAAGGCACGAGCTGGAAGTTTTCCCTCATATTTTTTCAATAGTTTATTAGCTACACGTTGAGCAACTTCAGAAAAATCAAATTCTTTTAAAATCTCTGCTATAGTAAATTTTGAAATTCCTTTTTGTGCTAATTTCTGAGTCAGTACATAAGGCCCCTTGTCTCCTGAAAGTTGATTGGCATTGATGATAGCATAAGCGTACTGACCATCATTAATCCACTTATCTTTTTTAAGATTAATAATGACTTGAGAAACGATGTTTTCATCAATATCGTATTTTTTCAGATATTCTCTGACTTCTTTTTCAGTGCGAGCTTTAAAGGATAGGTGGTAGAGGGCCAGATTTTTACCATAAGAAAATTGGGCAAAGTCCTGAATCTCTTTCAATTCCTCTTCGCTTATTACCTTATCTTTCGATAACATAAAACGAACAATAGTATCTTCAGTAATGTAGCTTTTGTCACCATTATCAAGCTCCATCAGATAGAGTCTTTTTTTATTTTCAAGTTTTGTGATTTTCATAGTTCTATTATAACTCAAAATGTGATAAGATAGGGGTATGAATCTGAAAGTGAAACAAAAAATACCATTAAAAATCAAGCGCATGGGAATTAATGGTGAGGGAATAGGCTTTTATCAAAAAACATTAGTCTTTGTGCCTGGAGCTCTCAAAGGAGAAGATATCTATTGTCAAATTACTTCTATTAAACGCAACTTTGTTGAAGCAAAATTACTAAAGGTTAATAAGAAGTCAAAATTCCGTGTTGTGCCAGCTTGCACTATTTATAATGAATGCGGAGGATGCCAAATCATGCACCTGCATTATGATAAGCAGCTGGAGTTCAAGACGGACCTACTTCACCAAGCACTGAAAAAATTCGCCCCTGCAGGATATGAAAACTATGAAATTCGTCCAACTATTGGAATGCAGGAACCCAAGTACTATCGTGCTAAGTTACAATTTCAGACTCGAAAATTTAAAAATCAGGTCAAGGCAGGTCTGTATGCACAAAACTCTCATTATTTGGTAGAGTTGAAAGACTGCCTAGTACAAGATAAGGAAACCCAAGTGATTGCTAATCGCCTAGCAGAATTGCTTACTTATCACCAGATTCCAATCACAGATGAGAGGAAAGTCCTAGGTGTCCGTACTATTATGGTCCGACGAGCAAGAAAGACTGGACAGGTTCAGATTATTATTGTTACAAATCGCCAGCTTAACTTAACCCAACTTGTAAAGGACTTAGTTAAAGATTTTCCAGAAGTTGTGACAGTAGCTGTGAATACAAATACAGCTAAAACCAGTGAGATTTATGGTGAAAAGACAGAGATTATCTGGGGAGAAGAGAGTATTCAAGAAGGTGTACTCGACTATGAATTCTCACTATCCCCTCGAGCTTTCTATCAGCTAAATCCTGAACAAACAGAAGTCCTTTATAGCGAGGCAGTAAAAGCGCTGGATGTTGATAAAGAAGACCATTTGATTGACGCTTATTGTGGAGTTGGAACGATTGGATTTGCCTTTGCAAAGAAAGTAAAAACACTCAGAGGTATGGATATTATTCCAGAAGCTATTGAAGATGCCAAGCGAAATGCTAAAAGAATGGGATTTGACAATACTCATTATGAAGCTGGAACGGCAGAAGAGATTATTCCTCGCTGGTATAAGGAAGGCTACCGAGCAGATGCTCTGATTGTGGACCCACCACGTACAGGTCTAGATGACAAGTTATTAGATACAATTCTTACCTATGTGCCAGAAAAAATGGTCTATATTTCTTGTAATGTTTCGACCTTGGCTCGTGATTTGGTACGCTTAGTAGAAGTCTATGATCTTCATTATATCCAGTCGGTCGATATGTTTCCTCACACAGCACGGACAGAAGCTGTTGTAAAATTAATTAAAAAAGTTTAAAAAAGTAGTTGACAAAGTTTGAAAAGTCTGTATAATAGTAAGAGTTGAAAATAACAGCTCAGGTCCGTTGGTCAAGGGGTTAAGACAAAAAACAATAAATCTGTCAGTGACAGAAATGAGTGAGAACTCAAACTTTTAATGAGAGTTTGATCCTGGCTCAGGACGAACGCTGGCGGCGTGCCTAATACATGCAAGTAGAACGCTGAAGGAGGAGCTTGCTTCTCTGGATGAGTTGCGAACGGGTGAGTAACGCGTAGGTAACCTGCCTGGTAGCGGGGGATAACTATTGGAAACGATAGCTAATACCGCATAATAGTAGATGTTGCATGACATTTGCTTAAAAGGTGCAATTGCATCACTACCAGATGGACCTGCGTTGTATTAGCTAGTTGGTGGGGTAACGGCTCACCAAGGCGACGATACATAGCCGACCTGAGAGGGTGATCGGCCACACTGGGACTGAGACACGGCCCAGACTCCTACGGGAGGCAGCAGTAGGGAATCTTCGGCAATGGACGGAAGTCTGACCGAGCAACGCCGCGTGAGTGAAGAAGGTTTTCGGATCGTAAAGCTCTGTTGTAAGAGAAGAACGAGTGTGAGAGTGGAAAGTTCACACTGTGACGGTATCTTACCAGAAAGGGACGGCTAACTACGTGCCAGCAGCCGCGGTAATACGTAGGTCCCGAGCGTTGTCCGGATTTATTGGGCGTAAAGCGAGCGCAGGCGGTTAGATAAGTCTGAAGTTAAAGGCTGTGGCTTAACCATAGTACGCTTTGGAAACTGTTTAACTTGAGTGCAAGAGGGGAGAGTGGAATTCCATGTGTAGCGGTGAAATGCGTAGATATATGGAGGAACACCGGTGGCGAAAGCGGCTCTCTGGCTTGTAACTGACGCTGAGGCTCGAAAGCGTGGGGAGCAAACAGGATTAGATACCCTGGTAGTCCACGCCGTAAACGATGAGTGCTAGGTGTTAGACCCTTTCCGGGGTTTAGTGCCGCAGCTAACGCATTAAGCACTCCGCCTGGGGAGTACGACCGCAAGGTTGAAACTCAAAGGAATTGACGGGGGCCCGCACAAGCGGTGGAGCATGTGGTTTAATTCGAAGCAACGCGAAGAACCTTACCAGGTCTTGACATCCCTCTGACCACTCTAGAGATAGAGTTTTCCTTCGGGACAGAGGTGACAGGTGGTGCATGGTTGTCGTCAGCTCGTGTCGTGAGATGTTGGGTTAAGTCCCGCAACGAGCGCAACCCCTATTGTTAGTTGCCATCATTCAGTTGGGCACTCTAGCGAGACTGCCGGTAATAAACCGGAGGAAGGTGGGGATGACGTCAAATCATCATGCCCCTTATGACCTGGGCTACACACGTGCTACAATGGCTGGTACAACGAGTCGCAAGCCGGTGACGGCAAGCTAATCTCTTAAAGCCAGTCTCAGTTCGGATTGTAGGCTGCAACTCGCCTACATGAAGTCGGAATCGCTAGTAATCGCGGATCAGCACGCCGCGGTGAATACGTTCCCGGGCCTTGTACACACCGCCCGTCACACCACGAGAGTTTGTAACACCCGAAGTCGGTGAGGTAACCGTAAGGAGCCAGCCGCCTAAGGTGGGATAGATGATTGGGGTGAAGTCGTAACAAGGTAGCCGTATCGGAAGGTGCGGCTGGATCACCTCCTTTCTAAGGATAAGGAACTGCGCATTGGTCTTGTTTAGTCTTGAGAGGTCTTGTGGGGCCTTAGCTCAGCTGGGAGAGCGCCTGCTTTGCACGCAGGAGGTCAGCGGTTCGATCCCGCTAGGCTCCATTGGTGAGAGATCACCAAGTAATGCACATTGAAAATTGAATATCTATATCAAATAGTAACAAGAAAATAAACCGAAAACGCTGTAGTATTAATAAGAGTTTATGACTGAAAGGTCAGAAAAATAAGGTTAAGTTAATAAGGGCGCACGGTGGATGCCTTGGCACTAGGAGCCGAAGAAGGACGTGACAAACGACGATATGCCTTGGGTAGCTGTAAGTAAGCGATGATCCAGGGATTTCCGAATGGGGGAACCCAACAGGTACTACCTGTTACCCGCATCTGTTAAGGATGTGAGGAGGAAGACGCAGTGAACTGAAACATCTAAGTAGCTGTAGGAAGAGAAAGCAAAAGCGATTGCCTTAGTAGCGGCGAGCGAAACGGCAGAAGGGCAAACCGGAGAGTTTACTCTTCGGGGTTGTAGGACTGCAATGTGGACTCAAAGATTATAGAAGAATGATTTGGGAAGATCAGCCAAAGAGAGTAATAGCCTCGTATTTAAAATAGTCTTTGTACCTAGCAGTATCCTGAGTACGGCGGGACACGAGAAATCCCGTCGGAATCTGGGAGGACCATCTCCCAACCCTAAATACTCCCTAGTGACCGATAGTGAACCAGTACCGTGAGGGAAAGGTGAAAAGCACCCCGGGAGGGGAGTGAAATAGAACCTGAAACCGTGTGCCTACAACAAGTTCGAGCCCGTTAATGGGTGAGAGCGTGCCTTTTGTAGAATGAACCGGCGAGTTACGTTATGATGCGAGGTTAAGTTGAAGAGACGGAGCCGTAGGGAAACCGAGTCTGAATAGGGCGCCTTAGTATCATGACGTAGACCCGAAACCATGTGACCTACCCATGAGCAGGTTGAAGGTGCGGTAAGACGCACTGGAGGACCGAACCAGGGCACGTTGAAAAGTGCTTGGATGACTTGTGGGTAGCGGAGAAATTCCAAACGAACTTGGAGATAGCTGGTTCTCTCCGAAATAGCTTTAGGGCTAGCGTCGACATTAGAGATTCTTGGAGGTAGAGCACTGTTTGGGTGAGGGGTCCATCCCGGATTACCAATCTCAGATAAACTCCGAATGCCAATGAATTATGGTCGGCAGTCAGACTGCGAGTGCTAAGATCCGTAGTCGAAAGGGAAACAGCCCAGACCACCAGCTAAGGTCCCAAAATAATTGTTAAGTGGAAAAGGATGTGGGGTTGCACAGACAACTAGGATGTTAGCTTAGAAGCAGCTATTCATTCAAAGAGTGCGTAATAGCTCACTAGTCGAGTGACCCTGCGCCGAAAATGTACCGGGGCTAAAACAATTTACCGAAGCTGTGGATACCTTTATAGGTATGGTAGGAGAGCGTTCTATGTGTGATGAAGGTGTACCGTGAGGAGCGCTGGAACGCATAGAAGTGAGAATGCCGGTATGAGTAGCGAAAGACAGGTGAGAATCCTGTCCACCGTAAGACTAAGGTTTCCAGGGGAAGGCTCGTCCGCCCTGGGTTAGTCGGGACCTAAGGAGAGACCGAAAGGTGTATCCGATGGACAACAGGTTGATATTCCTGTACTAGAGTATGTAGTGATGGAGGGACGCAGTAGGCTAACTAAAGCAGACGATTGGAAGAGTCTGTCTAAGCAGTGAGGTGTGATATGAGTCAAATGCTTATATCTTTAACATTGAGCTGTGATGGGGAGCGAAGTTTAGTAGCGAAGTTAGTGACGTCACACTGCCAAGAAAAGCTTCTAGCGTTTAAACATACTCTACCCGTACCGCAAACCGACACAGGTAGTCGAGGCGAGTAGCCTCAGGTGAGCGAGAGAACTCTCGTTAAGGAACTCGGCAAAATGACCCCGTAACTTCGGGAGAAGGGGTGCTGACTTTACGTCAGCCGCAGTGAATAGGCCCAAGCAACTGTTTATCAAAAACACAGCTCTCTGCTAAATCGTAAGATGATGTATAGGGGGTGACGCCTGCCCGGTGCTGGAAGGTTAAGAGGAGTGCTTAGCGTAAGCGAAGGTATGAATTGAAGCCCCAGTAAACGGCGGCCGTAACTATAACGGTCCTAAGGTAGCGAAATTCCTTGTCGGGTAAGTTCCGACCCGCACGAAAGGCGTAATGATTTGGGCACTGTCTCAACGAGAGACTCGGTGAAATTTTAGTACCTGTGAAGATGCAGGTTACCCGCGACAGGACGGAAAGACCCCATGGAGCTTTACTGCAGTTTGATATTGAGTGTCTGTACCACATGTACAGGATAGGTAGGAGTCTATGAGATCGGGACGCCAGTTTCGAAGGAGACGTTGTTGGGATACTACCCTTGTGTTATGGCCACTCTAACCCGGATAGGTGATCCCTATCGGAGACAGTGTCTGACGGGCAGTTTGACTGGGGCGGTCGCCTCCTAAAAGGTAACGGAGGCGCCCAAAGGTTCCCTCAGAATGGTTGGAAATCATTCGCAGAGTGTAAAGGTATAAGGGAGCTTGACTGCGAGAGCTACAACTCGAGCAGGGACGAAAGTCGGGCTTAGTGATCCGGTGGTTCCGTATGGAAGGGCCATCGCTCAACGGATAAAAGCTACCCTGGGGATAACAGGCTTATCTCCCCCAAGAGTTCACATCGACGGGGAGGTTTGGCACCTCGATGTCGGCTCGTCGCATCCTGGGGCTGTAGTCGGTCCCAAGGGTTGGGCTGTTCGCCCATTAAAGCGGCACGCGAGCTGGGTTCAGAACGTCGTGAGACAGTTCGGTCCCTATCCGTCGCGGGCGTAGGAAATTTGAGAGGATCTGCTCCTAGTACGAGAGGACCAGAGTGGACTTACCGCTGGTGTACCAGTTGTCTTGCCAAAGGCATCGCTGGGTAGCTATGTAGGGAAGGGATAAACGCTGAAAGCATCTAAGTGTGAAACCCACCTCAAGATGAGATTTCCCATGATTTTATATCAGTAAGAGCCCTGAGAGATGATCAGGTAGATAGGTTAGAAGTGGAAGTGTGGCGACACATGTAGCGGACTAATACTAATAGCTCGAGGACTTATCCAAAGTAACTGAGAATATGAAAGCGAGAGGTTTTCTTGGTTTGAATAGATATTCAATTTTGAGTAGGTATTACTCAGAGTTAAGTGACGATAGCCTAGGAGATACACCTGTACCCATGCCGAACACAGAAGTTAAGCCCTAGAACGCCGGAAGTAGTTGGGGGTTGCC